>CADAXR010000057.1:0-10288 GCA_902791945.1 uncultured Bacteroidia bacterium | reverse complement strand
ACCCTCGCAAAGAGGATGGTCCAGGGCGTCGACGTGTGGATGAACAACCCTACACGTCCTCAGGAGGCCTCCGGTACTTCCGGAGAGAAGGCCGCGATGAACGGCACGATGCATTTCTCCGTCCTCGACGGATGGTGGGTCGAGGGTTACAAGGAAGGCGCAGGCTGGTACCTCCCTGAGGAGCAGGTCTATGACGACAACTCCTATCAGAACCAGCTTGACGCGGCTACAATCTACACTCTCCTCGAGAACGACATTGTCCCCGCCTACTACAACATCGACCGCAACACCGGCCGCAGTGCGGAGTGGATCGGCTACATCAAGAACACCATCGCCCAGGTCGCCTGTAACTTCACGACCAACAGGATGCTCACCGACTACATGAACCAGTACTACATCCCGCAGGCGGAAAGGGCTGATTCAGTGGTGGCGAACAACTATGCACTTGCGCGCAGGATCGCTTCCTGGAAGAAGCACCTCCGCCGCGAGTGGGAGAATGTCAACGTCATCTCCGAGACCCAGACGGCCGCTTCCTACGACCTTTCCACCGGAAACGAATTCCAGGCCGAGGTCGTCCTCAACATAGGCGACCTGAGGCCCGAGGACATCGGCGTCGAGACGATCTTCGCCAGCACCGACCGCCACGGCGCCCTCCACATAGCGGACGTCCGTGAATACACTCCGGTCGAGTTTGCCGACGGTGTCTGCAAGTACAAGGTGTCCATCCTTCCTGAGCGCACGGGATCCTACCAGGTGGCGACAAGGGTCTTTGCCAAGAACTCCCTTCTCCCTCACAGGCAGGACTTTGAACTCGTCAGATGGCTGTAGTCACCACAGGATTCTTCGACGGCGTCCACCTCGGACACCGGAAGGTTATCGAAAAACTGGTCTCCTCCTCCCGTAAAAGGGGAGAGGAGGCCGTTCTCGTAACGTTCCGTCCCCATCCCAGGGCTGTTTTCCAGCAGGATGCCCGCAGCCTGAGACTCCTGACTTCCTTTGACGAAAAGGAAGGGATTCTCCGCTCGCTTGGCGTCGACAGGATCGAAGTGGTACATTTTACAAAGGAATTCGGGGCTCTCACCGCTGAGGAATACCTCCGCGATTACGTGAGGGACCGTTTCGGCGCCACAGCCATAGTTGTCGGCTACGACAACCGTTTCGGCTCCGACGGCATCTCGGGCGGGGCGCTTTTCTCCCTCGCCTCAAGTCTTGGCATAGAAGCGATTCCGGCGGAGTTCGAGCCGGGACCGGGCGGAAAAGCCGTCTCTTCGACGCGGATCCGCGCAGCCCTCTCCGAGGGCAGGGTGGATGATGCCGCGGCGATGCTGGGGCGCGACTACTCCCTCCACGGAGTGGTGGTCGAAGGCAACCGTCTCGGCCGCACCATCGGTTTCCCGACAGCGAATATGCAGCTCTACGAACCCCTGAAGCTGATTCCCGGCAGGGGAGTCTATGAGACACGGGTGGAGACGCTCGGCCGTCAGTTCACCGGAATGACCAATATCGGCGTCCGCCCGACCCTCGGGAAGGGCAACGCCCTCACCGTCGAGACCAATATTTTCGACTTCGACGAGGAAATCTACGGACGCGACATCACCATATATTTCGTACGCAAGATACGCGACGAGATTCCTTTCCCTTCGCTGGAGGCCCTCGCCGCCCAGCTCGCCCGTGACCGCGAGGCTATCATAGTTTCAAAATAATTATTATATTTGCGTTTGTCCAAACGCGAATAAAATGAAACTTGTCAATCTCGGGGAAAAGAACACCGTCCTCAACAACTTTGTCGCGGAGATGCGCGACATCAAGATCCAGAAAGACAGCCTCCGTTTCCGCACGAACCTGGAGAGGGTCGGATCCGTTTTTGCTTATGAGATTTCCAAGACGCTGTCCTACAGCACAAAACAGGTGACGACCCCGCTCGGCATCGCAGATGTTGCGACTACGGATACCCCCGTCGTGATCTCTACTATCCTCCGGGCCGGCCTCCCGCTCCACAAGGGCATCCACGATTTCTTCGACCACGCCGAGACGGCCTTTGTCGCCGCCTTCCGCAAATACGGCAAGGGCGACCACTTCGAGATCAACATCGAGTACTGCACCTGCCCCTCGACGGAGGGCAAGTGCCTTATCCTCGCGGACCCCATGCTCGCGACCGGTTCCTCCATCCTTCTCGCCTACGGCAAGCTCGTAGAGCAGGGAGGAGAGCCCGCCTGCACGCATTTTGTATGTCCTATCGCCAGCCGTTATGCGGTTGAGGACCTCAGTAAGACCCTTCCCGACAGCGTGACCCTCTGGGTCGCCGCCATCGACGAGGAACTTACGAGCCACAGCTACATCGTCCCCGGCCTCGGTGATGCCGGAGACCTTGCATTCGGCGCCAAGCTTTAATCTGCCATGAAAAGGCTCCGCATCATACTGCTTGCCCTCGCCGTGAGTTTTCTCGCGGCGGGTTGCAGCGACATCAAGAATGTCAACAACATCAGCCTTGCTTCCTGCGGAGTCAAGTACATAACCCCTACCGGCCTCCGCTCGATGAGCGGCGTGCTCCTTCTCGAGATCGACAACCCTTCTTTCCACTTCACGGTGTCCGACGTCGAGGGATGCGTCAAGTTCTCCGAGAGGAAGATGATCGTCTTCACGGCCGGCGAGATTCCCGTCCAGAAGCATTCCTGCCAGGTCTATGAACTTCCCTGCACGGCTTCGCTCGCGGAAAAGGTTTCTTACCTTGACATCATGGCGATAGCCGCGAAGTCCTCCTATGAGGGGCTGACCGCCGACGTGGACCTCAGGGTCACGTTGAAGAGCGGCCTCGCTACGACCCTCCATTTCAAAGACATCGATTTGAGCCAGATATCACAATGAGAAGATTACTGACATTCATAATCCTTGCACTCATCCCTGCGGCCCTTCTGGCCCAGGAATACGTGACTCCGGACAGCCTCGAGGTCGCCTCCACGACCGTGGACTCGACCCTCGTCGGCAAGGACGTCATCAGCGTCATCAAGTCCGGCGGCACCTCCCGCATAAACCAGAGCGCCACCTTGAAGGCCGCCCTTTCCCGTTATATTTCGGCAAACGCGTCCGCCGCCAGGCCGGGCTACCGCATCCGCGTCTTTTATGACAACCAGCAGAGCTCCAGGGGCGTTTCCGACGCCATAGCAAAGTCCATATCCGAAGCCTATCCGGACATCCGGGTCTACCGCACCTTCGAAAATCCCAATTTCAAGGTCACGGTGGGCGATTTCAGGACCAAGGACGAAGCCATCAAGGTCTTCACGGAGCTCAAGGCGACATATCCCGGCGCTTTCCTTATAAGGGACAATATCAATTTTCCCAACTAGACGATGCTCAAACAGGGGTTAGAACAGAAGCAGACCCAGAGGCTCTCGCCTCTCCAGATCCAGACCATCAAGCTCATAGAGCTTCCGGTCCAGGAGCTTGAGCAGCGCGTGAGGGAGGAGCTCAACAACAACCCCGTCATCGACGACTCCCCCCAGGGCGGAGACGACTCCCCGAGGGATGTCTCCATCTCCGAGATGGAGGAAAAGGAGACAAGCGGAGGCAGCGCCGAGGACGCCTATTCTTCCTATACGGACGACGACCCCACACCTTACTATAACCGCAGCATCCGCAACTGGGGCAAGGACGAACGCCCGGAGTACAATACATTCTCCGTCCACCAGAGCTTCACCCAGAGCCTCGAGGAGCAGCTCGGCTTCCGTCACCTGACGGACCACGAAAGGACGGTCGCCTCCTTCATAATCGGCAGCCTCGACGACGACGGCTACCTCCGCCGCGACATCGAGTCCCTCGTGGACGACATGGCGTTCAGAGTTGGAGTGACGACCGATGCGGCCGAGGTGGAGCGAATGCTCTCCGTGGTGCAGGAGTTCGAGCCTTCCGGCGTTGGTGCAAGGGATCTCCGGGAGTGCCTTCTCCTCCAGCTGGAGGACAAGAAAAGGACTCCTTCCATAGAAAATGCCATCAGGATTCTCCGCGATTCGTTCGACGATTTCTCCGGCAGGCATTTCCACCGCCTGATGACGAAATATCACCTTTCCGAGGATGAGATGAAGGAAGTGATCTCCGAGATCAAGCGCCTCAACCCTCACCCGGGAGGCGAGGTCGAAGATTCCTACGAGGACAGGGCCCAACAGATAGTCCCCGACTTCAATCTCGACTACGACGGCGGCGAATTCATCCTCACGATGCCGCGCTTCTCCATCCCGGAGCTCCGGATAAGCCACAAATACTCCGAGATTCTCGAGACTTCCCGCTACTCCGACAAGCCGGAGCAGAAGGAAGCCGCGACCTTCGTGAAGCAGAAGATAGATTCTGCAAAATGGTTCATCGAGGCTCTCCGCCAGCGGCAGAACACCCTCGAGAGCACGATGAAAGCCATAATCGAGTACCAGAAGGCCTATTTCGCCGACGGCGACGAGGCTTCCCTCCGCCCCATGGTGCTCAAGGACATCGCCGAGATGACCGGATTCGACATCTCGACCATCTCCCGCGTCGTCAATTCGAAATACGTCGAGACCCACTTCGGCATATTCCCCCTCAAGTACTTCTTCTCCGAGGGCCTCGAGAACAGCGACGGCGAGGAGGTCTCCACAAGGGAGATCAAGAAAGAGCTCCGTGCCCTCGTCGATGCCGAGGACAAGCAGAACCCCCTTACCGACGACGAGCTCGTCGACGCCCTTTCCGCAAAAGGCTACAAGGTCGCGCGCCGTACGGTAGCGAAGTACCGCGCCCTGCTCGACATCCCCAAGGCCCGTCTCCGCCATTCGTTATGAAAAAACTCTACATAGAGACCTACGGCTGCCAGATGAACGTGGCGGACACCGAGGTCATATTTTCCATTCTCCTCAAGGCCGGCTACGAAAGGACCCTCTCCATGGATGAGGCCGACGTCATTATGGCCAACACCTGTTCCATCCGCGACAATGCCGAGCAGAGGATATGGGGCAGGATCCGTGAATTCTCCGTGCAGAAAAAGAGGAGGGGAGAGGTCCTCGTTGGTATTGTCGGCTGTATGGCTGAAAGGCTCAAGGAGAGCCTCCTGAAGTCCGGCGAAGTCGATTTCGTCGCCGGGCCGGACGCCTACAGGCACTTGCCTGAGCTTATTGCTGCCGTGAGACCGGATTCTCCGCAGATTGACGTGCTGCTATCCCGTGATGAGACTTATGCCGACATCAATCCTGTCCGCACGGACACCAACGGGGTCTCAGCCTTCATCTCCATAATGAGGGGCTGCAACAACGTCTGCTCCTACTGCGTCGTACCATATACCCGCGGAGTCGAGCGCTCGAGGGACCCTAAGACGATAGTCCGGGAGGCCTGCGACGTCTTCTCGCGGGGATATAAAGAGGTTACTCTTCTCGGCCAGAACGTCGATTCGTACCGCTACGGCGACGTGTCCTTCGCGGACCTTCTCGCGATGGTCGCGGATGTGAGCCCGGAGCTCCGCGTACGCTTCGCCACCTCCCATCCGAAGGACATCAGCGATGAACTCATCGCGGTGATGGCCTCGAGGGAGAATATCTGCCGCCACATCCATCTTCCGGTCCAGTCCGGAAGCGACCGCATGCTTGAAAAGATGCGTAGACGCTACACGAGGGAGTGGTACCTGGAGAGGGTGGCCGCCATCAGGCGGGCGATGCCCGACTGCGGCCTCACTACGGACGTGATCGCAGGCTTCTGCTCCGAGACGGAGGAGGATCACGCGGACACACTTTCCCTTATGGACGAGGTAGGCTTCGACTGGGCCTTCATGTTCGCCTACAGCGAAAGACCGGGGACCCTCGCGGCGAGGAAGTATCCCGACGACGTGCCTCCGGAGGTCAAGACCCGCCGTCTCAACGAGATTATCGAACTCCAGGGCCGCAAGGGCCTTGAAAGTTACCGCCACGAGATCGGTCGTACCCACAGGGTGCTCGTGGAAGGCCCCTCGAAGAGGGATCCGTCGCAGCTGTGCGGCCGGACCGGCTCCAACAAGATGTGTGTATTTCCCGCCGGCGGGCATAAGTGCGGCGACTATGTGGACGTCGTTGTCCGCGACTGCACCAGCGCGACCCTTATCTGTGAATTAACCATATAATTATGAAAAAATATATCCTCGCCCTCGACCAGGGCACCAGTTCTTCAAGAGCTATAGTCTTTGACCGTGACGGCAGGATCTGCTCCGTCGCCCAGAAGGAGTTTCCGCAGCATTTCCCGGAGCCGGGACGCGTCGAGCACAACCCGCTCGACATCTGGTCCTCGGAGGCGTCCGTCATTGCGGAGGCCATTACCTCCATGGGCATCAACGGTCTCGACATCGCCGCCATCGGCATCACCAACCAGAGGGAGACAACCATCGTCTGGGACGCCGAGACCGGCGAGCCGGTCCACAACGCCATCGTGTGGCAGGACCGCCGCACGTCCGCCTACTGTGATTCGCTCAAGGATGAAGGGCTGACGGATTTCATACGTTCCAAGACCGGTCTCATAATCGACGCCTATTTCAGCGCGACCAAGATCCGCTGGATACTCGAAAACGTCCCCGGGGCCCGCGAAAAGGCCGAAGCCGGCAAGCTGCGCTTCGGCACAGTGGACACATGGCTCATCTGGAACCTCACCCGAGGCTCAGTCCACGTGACTGACGTCAGCAACGCCTCCAGGACCATGCTCTTCAACATCCACACCCTCTCCTGGGATCCCGAACTCCTCGATCTTTTCGGCATCCCGGCGAGCATGATGCCTGAGGTGAAGTCCTCCTCCGAGGTCTATGGATACACCAAGACGACGCTCTTCGCCCACGAAGTGCCCATCGCCGGCATCGCAGGCGACCAGCAGGCCGCCCTTTTCGGCCAGATGTGCACCTCGCCAGGCAGCGTGAAGAACACCTACGGGACAGGGTGTTTCCTTCTCATGAACACGGGAGAAAAGCCCATCCTTTCCAAGAACAACCTGCTCACGACTGTCGCCTGGAAAGTCGGCGACAAGGTCAATTACGCCCTCGAGGGTTCGATTTTCGTCGGCGGCAGCGTCGTGCAGTGGCTGCGCGACTCGCTCGGCATCATCAGTTCCTCCTCAGAGGTTGAGGCCCTCGCTTCAACAGTGGAGGACAACGGCGGCGTCTATTTCGTCCCCGCTCTCACAGGCCTCGGCGCCCCGTACTGGGACCAGTATGCCCACGGGACCATCACGGGCCTTACCCGCGGCAGCACCGCGGCCCACATAGCCCGTGCCGCCCTCGAAGGCATCGCCTTCCAGACCTACGACATCGTGAGCGCTATGGAGAAGGACGCCGGCGTCCGGCTCTCCGAGCTCAAGGTGGACGGCGGCGCTTCCCGGAACAACCTCCTTATGCAGTTCCAGTCGGACATACTCGGCACATCCGTCGTCCGTCCCGAGGTGACGGAGACGACCGCCCTCGGCGCCTGCTACCTGGCGGGTCTCGGCGTCGGCTTCTGGAACTCGATAGACGAGGTCAGGAGCCAGTGGAAGGCGGAAAGGGTATTCAGCCCCTCGGCGTCGCAGGAGAAGGTCTCCGCGCTCAAGGCCGGCTGGAAGGAGGCCGTCGGGAGGACCCTCTCAAAGTGAGGCCCTGTACTCCCTGTCGTCCGTGAAACTGTAGAATCTCCTGCCGGAGATAATTACGTGATCCACAAAGTCGATCGAAAGGGTCGAAAGTGATTGTTTGAGCCGCTCCGTCTCCCTTATGTCGGCGCGGCTCGGTTTTGGTGTCCCTCCGGGGTGATTATGGACAAGGATCACCCCGGAGGCTTTCTTTTCCAGCACCTTGCTCGCTATGTGCCGGACCTCCAGCGTCGTGGACTCGAAGCCTCCGACAGAGACC
Source organism: uncultured Bacteroidia bacterium (assembly GCA_902791945.1). GTDB lineage: Bacteria > Bacteroidota > Bacteroidia > Bacteroidales > UBA932 > Cryptobacteroides. The sequence goes on along the minus strand of CADAXR010000057.1, from coordinate 2,442 downwards.
CTCTCCTCGCAGATAGGGGAGTTGGATTTCGACAGGTGGAGTATCCAGCACTCTTCGTGGTCGAGGTGGCTCAGCCTGGGGCCGATTATCCTGTAGACATCCTTTGCGGAGGCTATCGGTGGCCTTTCGGAGATGTTCTCCTCCAGGAACGCCCTCCTTCCGAGCTCCAGCGCTGCCAGCACGATCACGGCTTTGCTTCTTCCCATCCCCCTTGTCTTCATGAGCTCCGCAGTGGAGCGCCCCGCAATCGTCGAGAGTTTCCACTGCGACTCCGCGAGCAGCTCCCTTGCAAGCTCCAGGGCATTCTTGTCCTTCGTCCCGGTCCTGAGGAGCACGGCGAGGAGCTCCCCGTCGGAGAGCGCCTCGGCCCCCCTCATCAGCATTTTTTCGCGCGGCCTTTCTTCCGCTTTGATATCCGTCAGTTTCATGCCCTCAATATAGGGCAAATTGCCTCACACCATTATAAAAAACAAAAAAACCTGCAGAAAATTTTTGTTTTTTATTCTTAACTTTGCTTTTAGATAATACAGATTCCGTTTTATGGCCCGTGAGATAAAGTTTTCACTTGTTTACAGGGATATGTGGCAGTCCTCGGGAAAGTATGTCCCGAGGGTGGACCAGCTCGTCGAGGTGGCCCCCGCCATCATAGATATGGGCTGCTTCGACCGCGTCGAGACCAACGGCGGCGCCTTCGAGCAGGTCAACCTCCTTTTCGGGGAGAATCCGAACATCGCCGTCCGCCGCTGGACCGCTCCGTTCCACAAGGCCGGCATAGAGACCCACATGCTCGAGCGCGGCCTCAACGGCCTCCGGATGAACCCTGTCCCTGCCGACGTCAGGGAGCTGATGTTCAAGGTCAAGAAAGCCCAGGGGACGGACATCGCCCGTTCCTTCTGCGGCCTCAACGACCACCGCAACCTCAAGGGCAGCGTCGAAGGCGCCCGCAAGGCCGGCATGGTCTCCCAAGTGGCGCTTTCCATAACCAATTCTCCGGTCCACACCGTAGATTATTATCTCGGCATAGTGGAGAAGGTCGTCGAATACGGCGCCCAGGAGATCTGCCTCAAGGATATGGCAGGCATCGGCAGGCCGACCTTCCTCGGTCAGCTCGTCGCCGGCATAAAGAAAAAGCACCCCCACATCAAAGTGCAGTACCACGGACACACGGGGCCCGGCTTTGCCGCCGCCTCGATGCTCGAGGTCGCCCGTGCAGGCGCCGATTACCTTGACGTCGCCGTGGAGCCCCTTTCCTGGGGCAAGGTCCACCCGGACGTCATCACCATCCGCGAGATGATGAAGGCCGACGGCTTCCTCGTCAAGGACCTCAATATGGACGCATATATGGAAGTGAGGCGCCTGACGCAGAAGTTCATAGACGATTTCCTCGGCTACTGGATAAACCCGTCCAATTCGAAGATGAGCTCGCTTCTTGTCGGCTGCGGGCTTCCCGGCGGCATGATGGGATCTATGATGGCCGACCTCAAGGGCTTCAAGGACGCCATCAATGCGGCCCAGAGGGCCCACGGCCTCCCCGAGATGTCTCTCGACACCCTCATGGTCAAGCTCTTCGAAGAAGTCGAATACGTCTGGCCGAGGCTCGGATACCCTCCTCTTGTGACTCCTTTCAGCCAGTACGTCAAGAACACCGCCCTGATGAACATCTTCAACATGGCGAGCGGAAAACCCCGCTGGAGCACCATCGACAAGGACACCTGGGGCATGATTCTCGGCGACATGGGCGCCCTCCCGGGCCCCCTTGCTCCCGAGATCGTGGAGCTCGCCGCCGAAAAGGGTCTGGAGTTCTCGACCAAGAACCCTCAGGACAATTATCCGGACGAGCTTCCTTCATTCCGCGCCAAGATGAAGGAGGAAGGTTGGGACGAGGGAGAGGACGAGGAGGAACTCTTCGAGTTCGCCATGCACGAAAGGCAGTACCGCGACTTCCGCAGCGGCGTCGCCAAGGAGCGCTTCCTCAAGGAACTTGAAGAGTTCCGCGAGAAAGCCGGCGCCCCCAGGGTCGTGACCCGTCCTGTCGTAGAGGTGCCGTCCTTCGACATTGCTTCCTATATGGAGAAGCACCCCTCCGCCGTCGCCCTCCAGGCTCCCGTCAAGGGGCAGATGCTCTGGGAGATAGACGTCGATGACGTCTCAAAAGCCCCCTCGGCCGGAAAACTGGTTGAAGCGGGAAAGCCTGTCGGCTACATCCAGACCTGGTACGGCCCCGAGGCCGTCGTCCCCGCAGTCTCGGGAAGGATCATAATCGCCTCCGCAAAGCAGGGCGCCGAAGTGGAGAAAGGACTGATAATAGCATTGATAGTTTGTGATTAAGAGGATTTGCAAAGAAAAATAATTTTTGTACCTTTGCAGTCCCAACATGGTGGATGTAGTTCAGTTGGTAGAGCATCGGATTGTGGTTCCGAGTGTCGTGGGTTCGAGCCCCAT
>CADAXR010000056.1 GCA_902791945.1 uncultured Bacteroidia bacterium | reverse complement strand
CTCCGATCCTTTGTCGCGGGCCCTCTGGAAGAAGAACGGCTCGGCGGCGTAGCGGAACATCTGGATGAACAGGTTCATGATGACCGCCAGCTTCACCGCAGCCTGATACACACCGAGGCTCGACTGCCAGACCTCCGCCGAGGTGTCGAAATAGCGGAAAAGTATCCTGTCGACAAAGTCGTTGGCGACCCCCGGAAGGGACGCTATCATCAGCGGCAGCGAGTAGAGCAGCATCCTCTTCAGGACATCCCTGTCAAAACTGAAACGGAATTTCAGAAGGTCCGGCAGGAACAGCAACAGGCAGACGACACAACTGATGAATATCGCAAAGATCGGATAATTGAAATCCGGCGTCGGGCTGATGAAGGCCGAAAGCGGGTTCGACGGGTGGGCCGCGGCGAAGGCCGGATAAAGGAAGAACAGCAACAGGTTCGAGCCCGTCTCAGTGAGTATCTTCACCGACTTGAAAACGGCAAATTTGACCGACTTATGGTACTGGCGGAGCTTTGCGAACAGAATTGCGGTGATGTTGTCGCAGAACAGAATGCCGGCGACATAGGCGACCATCGCGCCGTAGCCGTCATAGCCGAGGGCCGCGGCGATCCCGCCCCGGAAGGCGACTATGACCGCGAGGAAGGCAAGGTTCAGTCCGAACACCGCCAGCACGGCGTTCGAATACACCTTGTCCGGATCCTCTCCCGGCTTGTTGGCGAAACGGAAGCAGCCTGTCTCCAGACCGAGCACGAGCACAACCTGCAGGATGGCGATGTACGCCATAAACTCAGTCACGACGCCATACTGGGCTGTCGTGAGCATCCTCGTATAGATGGGTACGAACAGGAAGTTCAGCACCCTCGCCAGAATCGAACTGAAGCCGTAGATTACGGTCTCGCCCGCAAGTTGTTTGACCGAATTTGCCATATCAGCGCAAATTTAATAATTTTGTGTCGTTATGAAAAACGCATTCTACAAAACCATCTGCATCATAGCGGTCGCCGCTGCGCTCGCCGGATGCAACAACGCCGCCAAGCGGAAGGCGGCTGAAGAAAAGGCCATTGCCGACTCCCTCGCCGCAGTGGAAGCCGCCGCCATCGAAAAAGCCGAAGCCGAGAAGAGAGAAAAAGAGGCGGTCAAGGCCGCCGCGACCCTCCCCGAGGAGCCGTTCTTCGACATCGTGACCACCCTCGGCACCATCAAGGTCAAACTCTACTCCAAGACCCCGAAGCACCGCGACAATTTCGAAAAGCTGGCCCTCTCCGGCTACTACGACAGCCTCCTCTTCCACCGTGTCATCAACGGGTTCATGATCCAGGGCGGAGACCCCACGACCCGCGACACCCTCGTCGAGCTTTACGGCACCGGCGGCCCGGATTACACTATCCCCGCCGAATTCGTCCGTGAATACAAGCACAAGAAAGGCGCCCTCGCCGCCGCCCGCAAAGGCGACGCCGCGAACCCCATGAAGGAGTCCTCCGGCTCCCAGTTCTACATCGTTCAGGACCCGGAAGTCTGCTCCCAGCTCGACGGCGCCTACACCGTCTTCGGCGAGACCGTCGAAGGCCTCCCCGTCATCGACAAGATAGCCGCAGTCCGGACAGACCGTTACGACCGTCCCCTCAACCCTGTACGTATCATCACCATAAAGCCGGACGCGAAGCTCAACGCCCAGCCTCAACCCTGACGAATATTTGATTAAAAAGCTATTGACAAAACAAAATTTAACCTTATATTTGCAACGAATAGTTTTTTCATAGGTTAAGTTTTAGGTTAGAATTGGATCTCCGGTTGCTGGGAAGCACCCGGAGATCATTTTTTAACAAAAAAGCCCGGACTCAACTGAGCCCGGGCTTTCCGTTGCAAACGCAGTGATTAGTCCGCGAGGGAGAAACGCCTGAAGGCAAGAACCTTCGCCTCCTTGTCGGCGGCGGCAAGAGCCGCACCGACGGACTGCTTGTCGTCGGAGAACTGATACTCCTGCTCAAGAAGAGTGCTCTCCTTGAGGAACTTGGCGACACGGCCCTTGGCGATGTTCTCGATCATCTGTGCGGGGAGGCTTGCAGCCTTCTCCTCACCGACGGTCTTGATGATCTGACGAGCCTGGTCGGCCTGCTCAGCAGTCAGCCAGCCCTTCGCAGTGTTGGACTCGATGTGGTCCTCGCTGTCGACGTGGGCGGGGTTGATGCCGGCCTTCTTGAGGGCGGCGTCAACGGCCTTCTGGACAAGTTCGTCCTTGGTCTTCTGGACGGCGACGTTCTTCTCGGACTCGAGCACCTCGGCGGGGACGGAAGCCTCGTCGACGGCGACCGGGTTCATGGTCGCGACCTGGATGGCGATACCGCGGGCGAGCTCGGGGTTGATCTCCTTGTTGAAGGAGACGATGGCGCCGAGTTTGCCGTTGAAGTGGACGTACTCAGCCACGCACGGGGCCTCGAGGGCGCCGTAGAAAGCGAGAACGTGCTTCTCACCGGTCTTGCCGGCCTGGTTGGTGATGTCCTCGTCGACGGTGTAGCCGTCAGCGAGTTTCTCAGCCTTGAGAGCCTCGGCGTCAGCCGGGAAGGCCTTGATGGCCGCGTCGGCGATGCCGCCTGCGAGGGTCTTGAAGTCGGGCGTAGCCGCGACGAAGTCGGTCTCGCAGCCGAGGCAGACGAGGATGGCCTTTCCGCCTTCGATGCGGGAAAGGACGGCACCCTGGGTCGTCTCGTTGTCACCACGCTTGGAGAGGGTGGATTTACCCTTCTCACGAAGAATCTCCACGGCGCGCTTGAAGTCGCCTTCAGCCTCGGTAAGGGCGTTTTTGCAGTCCATCATACCGGCGCTGGTCATATCGCGGAGTTTCTTGATATCTGCTAATGAGATAGCCATAATTGTATGGGTTTTAAGATGAATTACTCAGCCTTGGGAGCTTCTTCCTCGGCAGCGGCCTTCTTGGCCCTGGTCCTTTTGGCGGGAGCCTTGGGAGCTTCCTCTGCAGGAGCCTCAGCCTTGGGGGCCTCCTCTGCGGGAGCGGCCTCGGCGGCGGGAGCCTCTACGGGAGCCTCGGCCTTGGGAGCCTCCTCTGCGGGAGCCTCTTCAGCCTTAGGGGCGCTCTTGCGGGCGCGAAGCTTGCGGGCAGGCTGCACGGGCGCTTCCTCGACGGCAGCGTCCTCGCTGTCGGACTTCTCCTTCTCGAGCTTGCGCTCCTCGAGACCTTCCTGGATGGCACCGCAAAGGACATTGAGGATGACCTCAATGGTCTTCGTGGAGTCGTCGTTTGCCGGTATCACGTAATCAATGGGGGTGGGATCGCAACATGTATCAACCACTGCGATAACGGGGATGTTCAGACGGGCGGCTTCCTTGACGGCGTTCGCCTCTTTCTGGACGTCGACGACGAACAGAGCCGAAGGGAGGCGGCTCATATCCTTGATGGAACCGAGGTTCTTCTCAAGCTTGGCCCTCTGACGGTCGATCTGGAGGCGCTCCCTCTTGGCGAGCTTCTCGAACGTACCGTCTTCTTTCATCTTGTCGATGGTGTTCATTTTCTTCACGGCCTTGCGGATGGTGGGGAAGTTGGTGAGCATTCCACCGGGCCAGCGCTCGGTCACTGAAGGCATATTGACAGACAGAGCTTTTTCGGAAACGACTTCCTTAGCCTGTTTTTTAGTGGCGACGAAGAGGATCTTGCGGCCCGAACGGGCGAATTCCTTCATAACTTCGGCGGCCTCGTCAATCTTGACGACGCTCTTGTGCAGGTCGATGATGTGGATACCGTTCCTCTGGTCGAAGACATACGGTGCCATCTTAGGGTTCCATTTGCGGGCAAGATGTCCGAAATGTGCGCCTGCATCGAGCAGTTCCTGGAAATTTGTTCTTGACATTGTTGTTCTTTGTTTTTGTTTTCTCTTTTCTTCAATCTCCGGGTAGTGAAAGTGTCAATCCCGGGGATTTTCCGCAGACCGGCAATCTTCAAGCAGCTTCGAATGATTCACATCTTTTACGAAAGATCAGAAGATTTGGAACCGGGCTGTGCTTTGTAAATCGGTGTTCCGAAGCCTAACGCTTGCTGAACTGGAAGCGGCGACGTGCGCCGGGCTGTCCGGGCTTCTTCCTCTCGACCTCGCGGGCATCCCTCGTAAGGAAGCCGGCGGCCTTGAGAGCAGGACGGTAAGCCTCGCTGTCCATCTCGCAGAGGGCGCGGGAGATCCCGAGCCTGATGGCCTCTGCCTGGCCCTTGGTGCCGCCACCGTCGATGGTGATCTTGACATCAAACTGGCCGGCGGAGCCGGTGACCTCGAAGGGCTGGTTCACGATATAATGGAGGGAAGCGTCCTTGAAGTAATCGTTGAGCTCTCTTCCATTGATAACGATGTTGCCCTTACCTGCCGAGATGTAAACACGAGCGACTGCCGATTTACGCCTTCCAAGTGCGTGTTTCTGTTCCATTTGCTCTGTTTAGATTTCGTTTAACTTGATGGGTTTGGGGTTCTGCGCCTGGTGAGGGTGCTCCGGACCTGCATAGACATAGAGGTTTCCGTAGATCTTGTCACCAAGACGGGTCTTGGGGAGCATGCCTTTGACAGCTCTCCTGATAAGTTCGGCGGGGCGCTTTGCAAGGATCTCCTTGGGCGTGGTAAAACGCTGGCCACCCGGGTAGCCGGTGTAGCGAGTGTAAACCTTGTCGGTCATCTTCTTGCCAAGAAGGCGCACCTTCTCCGCGTTGACGACGATGACGTTGTCACCGCAGTCGACGTGGGGGGTGTAGCCCGGTTTGGTCTTGCCACGGAGGACAAGAGCAATCCTGGAAGCAAGACGGCCAAGCACCAGATCGGTTGCATCAATGACGACCCACTCTTTCTTCACGGTCGCTGCGTTGAGCGAGACCGTTTTGTAGCTTTGTGTGTCCACTGTCTTGATCTTTAATGGTTTATAACAATTTATTGCGATCCCTACACATTATAGGGGTCGCAAAGGTATGAATATTTCCCCGAAAAAACAAGCGTTCGCCGCCCGGCCCCGATTTGTTGTTTCACCTTATAATATGTATATTCGTCAACTAAATGCATTTTGATATGAAAAGACTCATCGCCCTCATCGCCCTTGCCGCGGCCGTCGTAGCCGCTGCGACTTCCTGCAAGGACCGCTTCAAGACCAACAAAGACGTCAAGGTCGGCCCCGAGATTTCATCCGTAGAGCTCAATAAGCACGAAGAGACCCTGGTAGTCCCGGGAGGGACCCTGCAGCTTTCGGCGACGGTCTATCCGGAAGACGTCACTAATAAAAAAGTCACGTGGTCCAGCAGTATGACGCGCGTCGCCACCGTTGACCAGAACGGCCTCGTAACTGGCCATCTCCCCGGCAATGTGGACATAACGGTCACAACACAGGTTGGCGAGAAGACGGATGTGTGCCATCTGACCGTCAAAGGTCCGGATCCGAAAGCCGTTGACCTCGGCCTCTCGGTCAAGTGGGCCGACATCAATGTAGGCGCCTTGAGCGAATCGGACCCCGGCACTTACTTCGCCTGGGGTGAAGTTACGCCTAAGGATTTGTACAAAAAATACAACTATAAGTACAACGTCGACATCTCCAATCCCCCCACTCCGCCGTCTGTCCTTCCGGCCTCCGAAGACGCCGCCTCAGTAAACCTCGGCGGCAGCTGGCGGATGCCGACAAAGGCGGAAATGGAGGCCTTGCTATCGAGTTGTACCTGGGAAAGGACGACCGCCAACGGAATGAACGGCTATAGAGTTTCCCGTAACGGCAAATCAATTTTCCTTCCGTATGCCGGCTCCTGGGAGGATCAACAGGGCGGACTGAACAGTGGTGGCGGTTATATGACGTCAACCCTCAAAGAGGTTATCTCAAGCGCCTACGAGGGTCCCTTAGTCTCAGCGTGGGCGTTGTCTATAAGTGATACTGACAGAGAGGAGTTTCAGCGCTATATCGCAGGCTTTGTCGGTTATTACGGCCACACCATCCGCGCCGTGTGCCCGTAAAAAAGGTTTTGTAATACCCGTTTAACATGAAAAGAATATTCGCATTCTTCGCGCTGGCAGCCATCATTTTAGCCGGCGCAACCTCGTGTAAGGATAAATTCAAGACCGACGGCTACGATTACAAGATTTCCACCCACGTCTTCACAAAAGACGGCGCCGACGTCGGGGAAGAAATAGCGACCATCCACGGCGAACTCGCCTTCGACATTGTCATAGAAGGCGATCTCTGGGAAAGAATAGGATTCGAGTGGGGCACAGACCCCAAACTGGCAAGCGGGACCCGGACCGTCATGGCGATGGACGCCGAAGGTGAAGGGGACGACACCGACCTTTGGAGGGGCTTCCGTTCCAACATTTTCCCTCTCACTCCGGGGACGCGCTATTATTACCGTGCTTTCATCATCATCGACGGAGAAAAGGAATACGGACAGATCTTCTCCTTCATAACCCCCGCGCGTCAGGTAACAGACGTCATAGTGGATCCGCCATCAGGGATCATCGAGATCGAAGAATCAACCACCATGCAGCTTTCCGTCAGTGTTTACCCTACAGACGCCACCGACCTCGGCGTCACCTGGAAATCTGAAAACACCTCAGTCGCAACAGTTTCCCAGGAAGGCCTTGTGACGGCAAAGAGCGAAGGACAGGCCATAATAAGGGCCACCTCAAACCTGACTCCCTCCAAATCCGGGACCTGCACGATAAAGGTCATCGGTCCTCCGCCGGAAAATTCCGTGGACATGGGTCTCCCGAGCGGAGTGCGCTGGAGGGACCGCAACCTCGGTGCGGACTCCCCTTCAGCGAAAGGCAGATATTACGCCTGGGCGGAGACCGGACCCAAAAACGATTATTCCTCCGAGACATACGTCTTCAAAGGTGACGGGATAGGCATTGATTACGTGACCAAATACAACGGCAACGGTTCATGGGGCAACGGAGGAGACGGGAGGATATTCCTCAAGGACGGCAATTACGAGGACGATGCGGCAAGAGCCGCTCTCGGCGGTTCGTGGAGGATTCCTTCCGGGGCGGAGTGGAACGAGCTGAGAGACAACTGTACCATTTCAATCGACAGGCGCTCGGGGGTGGACGGAGTTGTGTTCACGGCCAAAAATCCCGACAAGAAGGGCAATAAAAACAGCCTCTTCTTCCCCTTCGGAGGAAGAATGGACGGGACCGGCTCCGGATTTGAGAGCGACCACACCACCTATAGCACCTCCCAGGGCTACTACTGGACCGACGAGGTTTCCTACTATATCAGCAGCAGCCAGTACTACTATGTCTACGCCTACTGCATGCACTTCTTCGCAGTCTCCGGAGAACCACGGCAGGAGTTTTACAAAATGTTCCGTGCAAAGGGCCTTATGATCCGCCCCGTCTGTAGTTGAACGATATTCACATTGATAATATGAAAAGGTTTTTGTTTTTTCTCGCAGCCTCGGCGGCACTCCTTGCCTGCGTCACCTCCTGTAAGGACAAGTTCGGCACCGGCAAGCCGGATAAGCCGGACGACACCATTCACCCGACATCGATCAGCTTCGAGGAAGAGGATATCTGTCTCGAGTTCGGTGTAAATGAGACGAGGCAATTGGTAGTCATTCTCCTTCCGGCCGAAGCCACCGACAGGAGAATCGAGTGGAAAAGCAGCGACGAAAAAGTCGCAACAGTTTCTCCCCAGGGACTTGTAACGGCCGTTGGAAGCGGAAATTGCGACATCAGTGCCAAGCCGCTGGACTGGGACGGTGAAATGATCGCAGAGTGCCATGTGGTGGTCAAGAAGAAAGTTCCCGCGGCCGTTGATCTCGGCCTCTCGGTCAAGTGGGCCGACATCAACGTCGGAGCAGACAAGGTGGGAGACCCCGGATGGTATTTCCCCTGGGGCTATGTTTACCCCGTCACTTCCGGTCCCAGGGGGGATTACGCCTACCAATACGGCAAATCAACCCCTCCGAACGTGCTTTCCGGAAGTTCACAGGACGCTGCCGTGAAAAATTGGGGCTCCCCGTGGCGTATGCCTACCATTACAGAAATAGAGGAACTCATGAACAACTGCACCTGGGAAGAAGAGACCATAGGCGGCATGCAGTGCTATAAGGTCAGCAGAAACGGCAAATCGATCCTCCTCCCCTTCGGCGGAGCCGCCGGTGAGATATCTCTGACCAGCGTCAATGAGAACGGATATTATTGGGCTTCAACCCTGGGAGAAGAGGCCGGAATCACCAGTGATAAAAAATTTGCAAAGGGTTGGAGGCTCCGTATTCATTCTGGCAACAAAAAGTATACTGAAAAATGGGATGGATGGCTGGGCCAGTCCGTCCGTCCGGTCCAGCCGTGAAAATCGGTTCCATAGACCTCGGGGACAAGCCTGTGCTTCTGGCTCCGATGGAGGACGTGACGGACGCGTCCTTCCGTATCTTGTGCCGTGAAGCCGGCGCTGCGATGGTCTACACGGAGTTCGTCTCCTCCGACGGGCTCATCCGCGACGCCCGGAAGGCTATCGCGAAGATGGTGACCTCGGACGAAGAAGCGCCCGTGGGCATCCAGATCTACGGCAACCTGCCTGAAGCTATGGTCGATGCAGCCCGGATGGCCGACCGCGCGGCGGAGATCGCCGGCGGCCACGGCGCCGACATCATTGACATCAACTTCGGCTGTCCGGTCTCCAAGATCGCCGGGCGCGGGGCCGGCAGCGGGATGATGCGCGACCCTGACAAGATGGTCGCCATCACCCGGGCTGTCGTCGAGGCCGTCGGGAAGCCCGTGACCGTGAAGACCCGCCTCGGCTGGGACGAAAACTCCAAGATCATCGTGGAGCTCGCCGAGCGTCTGCAGGACGCCGGCATAGCCGCCATCACCATCCACGGCCGCACCCGCTGCCAGATGTACAAGGGCGAGGCCGACTGGACGCTCATCGGGGAGGTGAAGGCGAACCCGCGCATGCATATCCCCATCATAGGTAACGGCGATATAAACTCCGCCGAGAAGGCCCGGGAGGCGTTCGAACGATACGGCGTGGACGGGATAATGGTCGGACGCGCCAGCTTCGGCAGACCGTGGATATTCAGGGAGATACGACACCTGCTGGACACCGGCGAGCCGCTTCCGCCCCCGGGCGTCCGCGAGAGAGTCGCTCTCGCCAAACGCCACCTGGGCCTGTCACTCGCCCTCAAGGGCCCCGTGACCGGCGTCTATGAGATGCGCAGGCACCTCAGCTGCTACTTCAAAGGTCTCCCGGATTTCAAGCAGACCCGCATTCGCCTCGTAACGACGAATGACCCGGATGAACTCCGGGCCATTCTCGACGAGATCGCCTCCCGCTGGGGCGACACTCCCCTCACGGAGGAAACCTCCGTCTATGGGGTTTAGTTTCAAGTATCTCCTAGATGATTTCCTTTACGGGGCGGACGGGCTGGCCTAAGCAGCGCCTGTCATATGTCATCTCTACATAATTGACTGATTCTATGTCCAGTTCGACGGCCTGGTCGTAGTTATCCTCGTGGCGCATTGACGACCTGTAGTATGCACCGACTGTGTTCTTCTTCAAAGTATCGTAATAATATCCGACAAAAGGTAAAAAGATGTTGTTGCCGGCACACGCACCCGTGAGTCTCTTGACGCGTATTCCTTTTACACCATCCACGGTTTCTTCTTCCCACTTGAAATCGGTCGTGTTATTAACGGTACAGGCAAGGGCATCCAGTTCACTGGCCGTGGGCATGCGCCATAGGGATCCAAGCCGGGCCGCCGCCGCGTCGCGGTCAGCCGGGAGAACTTCCGGGGACTCGGTGTAGGTATAATCATTCTCCGTGTAAGTCAACTTGGGACTGGTCTCGCCCCAGGAGAAAAAGGTGCCAGAACCCTTTTCGCTGTCAGCGCCGAGGTTGCGGGAGGCCCAGAGGACGTGGACCTGGTTGCCATTCGAATCCATCATACTCCCAAGATCAACCGCATCCGGGGCGTTGGCATACTGCCGGCCATCCGGGTCGAAATCGTCAATTTTGACATAAACCACATCCGGAGTATCATGTATCGGATTCCAGGAGTTGTCACACTTGTAAAATGAGAGCTTCTGGTTTTCGATTTTAGCTAAAGCGAGGGAGGATGACATTATAACTTCACCGACTTCAACCCGTTCAGGGGTAAGCTTTATGGCGTCATTCTCATATATGCATGAATACAATTCCTGGGCGCTTATTTTCCCATAAATGTCAAGAGTGTAGGTCCTGACTCCGTCGGAGTGGAAGTATATGTATATCTTCAAATCCCGGTCTATTTTCCACGCCGTGCCGACAAAATACTCGGCGCCCCGGGGCTTATTTGCATTATCCTTCTTGCAGGAGGTCACGGCCGCGACCATCAGCAGCAGAGCCACCACAAGCGCCATCAAGGACGCCACTAAAAATGACTTTTTCATATAGATTTTCTTTTCAACCAACCGCGAATATACCCTTTTCGCCGGAAATCCCCAAATACCGGCGCCTTATGGGGCGGGAGCCTGGCCGAAGGGCGCTTCATGAAATTCACCTGCCACGGAATTGTGCAATATACGTCACCTGATGCATTTCACCATGGCAGGTGAGCCGATTTTGCCTCACCTGCCACACGAAGATGGCTCTCACGCCACCAAATGGGCATTGGCGTGGCAGGTGAATTTCACGAAGAACGGCGGCGGAACTCCGCCAGGACGAGGGCGGTAGCGACGGCGGCGTTGAGGGATTCGCTGCCGGGGTCGTCAGGAGGGAACGGCGGGAAGTAGAGGCGGGAGGAGACGCATTCCGCCACGGCAGGGGAGATGCCGTCCGCCTCGCTGCCGGTGACGACGAGCGCCGGGCCGTCCGTCTCCAGAGATTCGCCATAGATGTTTTCCCCGTCGAGGAAGGTACCATAGACCGCTCCCCCGCCGGCCGTCCAGCGGCGGCAGAGGGCGGGGAGGTCGGTGTAGTGAAACTCCACGCGGAAGATGGCGCCCATAGTGGCCTGGACGACCTTGGGGTTGTAGAGGTCCACTGTGTCCGGCGAGGCGTACACGGCGTCAACGCCGAACCAGTCGGCCGCACGGAGTATAGTGCCGAGGTTCCCGGGGTCGCGGATCCCGTCTAGCGCCAGGCAAAGCCCCTTCCCGGGCAGGCCGGGGAGCGTGTCGGGCCGCTTGCGGACGACGGCAAGGGCTGGAGAAGGGTTGGAGAGGGAGGAGATGCGCGACATCGTCGCGGGACCTATCTCCCCGATGCGCCAGACGCCCTCGACCTCCCAGCCAGAGCGCAGCGCCTCGTCGACGAGTTTCTCTCCCTCCACGACGAAAAGGCCGTACTCGTCCCGGTACTTTTTCTCCCGGAGACTGCGGATTTTCTTTATTTCGTTTGCCGATAACATAGTGGACGGCAGGCGATTATTTCAGTTTGAATGTCAACAGGATAGGATAGTGGTCCGAAGGGTGGCAGAAATTGTGGACGTCCTTCCCGCGCGGATCCCTCCTGAGGTCGGCGAAACCTTCATAGAGAGGCTTTGCGGAAGTTACCTTGCCGAACAGCGCCGGCGTGACATACGCAAAGTCGATGCGCCTTCCCGAAAGGGTGCTCTTCTTGAACTCCCCGGGATAGAACCGCTCGATGAGGTCGATGTACGGAGTATTCGCCCTCACATAGTCGTGGACGAGGAAAGCCGGATCCGACGCATCCTTCTCATAGTGGAAATTGTCCACCGACGAGATGGAATTGAAATCGCCGGTCATCAGCCAAAGCTGGTCCGCTGCGCCCGGAACGGTCGCAATGGTCTCTTCGCAGATATATTTCATTTCCGTAGCACGGAAATAATCGCCCTCACGGGCCTCGCCGCTGGCCTTCTTGTCCTCGGCGCCATAGCCGTGCCTGTGCGGCCAGGTGTGGACCGTCACTATATTCAACTCCTTCCCCTTTCCGAGGTCGACCTTCGCCCAGCCGGCGCCGTGGGCGACAAGAATGTCGTCACCGTTGCCGGTAATGCGCTTAACGATCTGCAGGGGGTATTTCGACGTCACCACCTGCGGGAAACCGTCACGTTTTCCGCAGAGAAGAGAATAGCAGTGGCCGTAGCGGCGCGCCACTATATCCCAGTTCCACGGGAGATACTGCTCCTCCGGGGCTTTCAGCCTGGAGCACGTGTCGGTGACGTACCGCGACTCGGCCTCCGCCCAGACGCAGATGTCCGGATCCAGGTCCTTCACGAAGGCGACAAAATTGTCGTAATTGTTTCCCTGGTCGCTCCACATCCCGTTCTGGATGTTCCAGTAAAGCACCTTGATTTCCTTTCCTTTTCCGAAAGCCATCGCCGAAACGGCCATGAGCACAAGAACAGCAACTATAAATCTTTTCATAATACCTCAATAACTTTTACTTCGAAAGACCTCCCGGCCCTTCAAAGTGTAAAGATAGGATTTTTTTCGTACATTTGTCCCCGCAACCCGGGAGCGCCCCGCCGCGCCCCGCCCCACACCCCCCGCCTTGGTGGTGGAATGGTAGACACGAGGGACTTAGATCGTTCTTTGAAATAATTATTTGTAAAACACGAAAGAAAGCACTAACTTTACCTCTACCATGAGGAAGAAGTATTCAGTAGAAGACTTTAAGAAGGCTGTAGCAGATAATGTCTCTATTGCCGGCGTATTGCGCCAATTAGGGTTAAGACCTATTGGTGGCAACTACAGGACTGTTCATATTATGATTAAAGAACAGAATTTGGACACGACACATTTCACTGGTCAAGGCTGGAATGTCGGATTGAAGTTCAAACCAAATAAATCCATCCCTGATAAAAAGGTTTTTGTTAAAGAGTCAAACTATAAATGTTCCTGGAGATTACGTGAACGGTATAAAAAACTTACTGGTATTTCTTATTGCGAGCAGTGCCATCTTTCAACATGGTTAGGTAAAGACATCCCACTTGAAATTCATCATGTCAATGGAATTAATACCGACAACAGAATCACAAACCTTCAATTGCTTTGTCCTAACTGCCATGCTCTTACAAATAATTATCGAGGAAGAGCACAATTGAGTGCACTCTCTGAAAAGAGAGATGTAGAATGCCGTAAATTCAAGGAAACCTTAACGGGAAAGGCCGAAGGCAATCTTGAGCCAAGCCTCCCTTTGGAGGAAGGTGCAGAGACTAGACACGGCACACCTAAAGGGAAACACCCCATGGTGAAGGAATAGTCCAGACCACAAACAGCGATGGTGACGAAAGTCATAGTGGTACGAAAATCCCTTGGCCCGAAAAGGCCGTGCGGGTTCGATTCCCGCCCGAGGCACAACAAGACTCCCTTGGCCCGAAAAGGCCGTGCGGGTTCGATTCCCGCCCGAGGCACAACAAGACTTCGTAAGTTGTTGATTTTCAAACACTTTATAAAGTCTTGTTTTTTTGTATCCCCAAAATTTGGTCACTTTTGGCCACCTTTCAGGGAAAGACTATCTCCGTTTTGTGGCAATGAAAAGCACAAGACCTACCACCCACTGAAGGATGAAGTAGTACCCCAAATGCTTTATATAGGTCTTGACCGGCTGCAATACCTCTTTGATCGGTTTTGAGACACTCTCAACGTTATAGCACTCACTGTTGAGCATATCATTGTCGATGGAATAATACTCTGCTACGCACAATGTGCAGAGAGCAATCGTGACAAGGGTGAAAAGGACAAAGAGGATAATCCTGTTACGGTTGTATTTCTTTGCTTCAAGCATAGCGTATCAATTATTCCTTGGGGAGGGAGAATAATACAGGGAACGTGTAGTTTACATCTATTGGCTCACCTTTGTAATTCAAACCAGGTTTCCAAATTTGCGGTGCCGATTTTATCACGCGGATGGCCTCCTCGTCAAGAAGAGGATGAACGCCCCTAAGGAGCTTAACGTTGGTTAACTTGCCCTCTTTAGTGATGGTGAATCGAGTATAAACCCGTCCTTCAATCCCGGCTTTCTTCGCCTCCTCAGGATAGATCTTGTGTTCGTATACCCATTTCGAGAATTCATTGGTATCGCCGCCATTGAAACTGGGCTTTCTCTCTTTGACACCATAATCAAGAGGCATCATCTTTACCGAATCCACTCGGACACTATCCTGTTCCTGTGCAAAAGCAGATACAAGAGGGAATAACAAAAAGAGTGACAGTATGATAGCACGAGATTTCATATGATCTTTGAAACCTGCAATTATTATACCTGTCAAGAGTACAACTATTTAGAAATCCTTAATAGTTTTACAAGATAGTAGCTATTCTCCGAAAACACTTGATAGATAGGGGTGTTTGGTCGCATTTGGTCGCGTTCCTGGAAATTTGGTCGCATTTGGTCACTTTTTCTTCCAGCAGAAGAGCAGAGAGACCGACAGATAGGTATTTACACCTTAATCTTTCTTATCAGTGAGAGGTCACCGCTGGACAGAGCCTCAAAGTTGGCCTCGATCTTCTCGATGTCCCAATCCCACCACTTTAGGGCCAACAGATAGTCGATAAAATCGTCATCAAAACGCTTTCTGATAACCCTGCAGGGATTTCCGGCAGCAACAGCATAAGGAGGAATGTCGGAGGCCACGACAGAGTTCGCCCCAATGATAGCTCCATCCCCAATATGAACACCTGGCATCACGGTCACGTTCTGACCTATCCAGACATCATTACCCACAACGGTGTCACCCTTAAGTGGGAGCTCGTCTTTTACTGGTGCTATTGCGCTACCCCAGTCTCCGCCCATTATGTAAAAAGGATAGGCCGTCACTCCATCCATTCTGTGATTCGCGCCATTCATTACGAATTCTATCCCTTTTGCTATGGCACAGAACTTCCCGATTATCAGTTTGTCGCCGATGAAATCGTAGAAGTGGGTGACGTGCGCCTCAAATTGGTCAGCCCCATCCACATCGTCATAATAGGTATAGTCCCCAATGATGATACGGGGATTCTTCACCACGTTTTTAATGAAGCATAGCCTTGGCAGATTCGGATTGGGAAATGCCGAATTAGGATCTGGTCTTTTAGCAACTTTGCTCATAATGAAATCATCATCAAACATACAAAGTTACTACTTTCTTTTGATAGGTCAGATTATACCAATTTCTGAAGTCTCAACAGCTGAAATAAAAGGTCATAGAATTCGGTCACATTTGGTCGCATTTCAGAAAATTTGGTCGCATTTGGAACCAAATGATAGATAAATTGGAATTTACCTCATTGTTTCATCAGGCCTTACGTGTCCTGATGAAATGTCCCTCCTGCACAGAAGCAATTGTGGCGACACCGGCAACGATGGCGACGGGGACAATGGACCAGAAAACTGTAGGAACAGTGAGGAAAAGAAGAAAACCCGTCAGTTTGTTGGCCATCGTGTGAGGAAAGATTAAACGTCTGTATAATATCAACGCCGCCCAAATACACAACCAAGTCGGGATCTGCACAACGGGGATAAGCCGTATGGCGCAACAAGCGACAAGGAAGATGTCCGCCACGCTGTCCAGCACGGCACCGGTATTGCTCTCGGCGTTCAGTTTCCGCGCCAGGTAACCATCCAGCATATCGCTTATCCCACATAGACCATAGATTACCCAGAATGTAACACCTGCCGGATTACAGAACAACAGACTGGTGGCCCCAAGGAATCTGAAGGCAGTTATTATGTTGGGGATGTGTTTCACCCTTCCAGGTTCTTCTTCGCCTGAGGATTATTCTGCCAAATGGCACCGACCTTCGGGCAAGTGTCCTTCTCCGCACATTCACCGCAGGTTTCGAGGCCCTTGGCCACCGCGCACTTGCGAATCTCGCACAAAGAGCTGCAGAAAACCGTTTTCGCTCCGTTCATACGGCAACCCGCGCAGTTGATGTGTTCCGGAAGAATGGGTGCATTGTTCAATTCCGCCCATAGTTTGGCCGTCTTTTCCCGCAGTACCTGGTCATTGTTCTTCGTAGCTATGTAGGCGTCACACTTTTCGCAGTCCAGCCCGCAGAAGGCAATCGATCGCTTCACACCGGCTTGTCTTGTTATCCTGAAAGTGCAACGTTCACCCCCTCGGAGTATCGTATTCTCAATCCTTACATCGAACCGACTGTCAGGTTCAAGTTGCGAAAGAATGAATAAAATGCTTTGCTCCATCTTTAACGCATTCTCTGGCTTCTTTTCGGTAATCCATATAATCAGATTATTGAGGAATATACCAGGCAACCTGGTATCTACCAGATAAAAGGAATTACTCTATGTTTAACCTTCTGATTCTCCCGGCCACCTCTTCCGGGTGGTCAATGAGGAACTGTCCGTGGTTCATCCCGGGGAACACCTCAACGTGAGTGTCGGGGTGAAGGGCACACAGATGCCTGGCCTGAGGCTTTGCTACAAAAGCTTCTTTGGTGCCGTACCAGAAGTGGATATCGGCCCCTTGAATAGACTCCAATTTATGAGTATATACATCCTTGTATCCGTCACGCACAGCCTTCCCCTTGCCATAGGGCCAGACTTTTCGACACTCATCCAGCAGCACATCGAAGTAATGGGAATGGAACACCCACCGCCAGAAGCCGGTCCAGTGGTAACAGGTCCAGACATTAAGGCTCTGATAGTAGCGAAGGGGATCC
>CADAXR010000055.1 GCA_902791945.1 uncultured Bacteroidia bacterium | reverse complement strand
GGACAGGCGCCAGGAGGGGTGGGAAAGGATATAGGAGACCGTCTCACCGACATTGGACGTGCCGGAGACAGCGTCGTAGCAGGGCTGGAGAAAATGGTGTTCCGCAGGGAAGGACAGCCAGCGCTCCGGAGCGGCGTCGCCGGTGAAGACGAGTTTAAGCTCGTCTGCGCGGGGAAGGACAGGTTCGGCGCCTTTCACAAAATCGGACTTCGGACTTAAGGTGACCCAGTCGATGCCGGGAGGGAGCGGGCAGGTGCCGTTTGTCTCGATATGTATGGTAAAACCCGCTCCGTGGAGCGCGTCTATGAGCGCCGCGTCCACCTGCAGGCCCGGCTCACCGCCGGTGATGCATATCCTGCGAATGTTGTCATTTCGACCTGGAGCGGAGAAATCTCGGCGACAGCTTTCAAGAGCTCGTCGAGGGACATCGGGGTGGACGGAGAGGTGTGGGCGGTGTCGCAGAAGGGGCAGCGGAGGTTGCAGCCGGCGAATCGCAGGAACACCATCGGTGTCCCGGTCCAGTAGCCCTCGCCCTGAAGCGAGGTGAATATTTCGTTGACGAAATACACCGCGCCCTCAGTCCCGCTCGTAGGCGGCCATATTCATTTCGGACTCCCAGACTTCGACGCGGTAGGCGTTGTCGACGTTATCGCATATCCAGCGGGCGATGTTCTCGGCCGTAGGGTTGAAATCGAAGACCTCGTTGAGATTCTTGTGGTCAAGGGCGCCGGAGATTTTTTTCTTGATGACGGTAAAATCCGTCACCATGCCGTCGGCGTTGAGCTTCTCGCTGCGGCAGTAGATCTTTACTATCCAGTTGTGGCCGTGGAGTTCCTCGCACTTGCTCTCGTAGGAGAGCATCAGGCTGTGGGCCGAAGATATTTCAAGTCGTTTGCAAACGTAGTACATAGCTTAAAATTTAAGACAGGGTTTTGCGAGAGCTTCCCTGAGCTGGTCGTCGTAGCGGAGACGGAGCTTGATGCCGGCCTCCTGGTAGTAGTAGCGGACCACGATGTCCTCCTCCAGGAAAGGAATGATCTCATCCTTTTTCATACGGAGGAAGGTCTTTTTGTCCACATTGAGAGATTTCTCCAGGGCGGCCAGCTCGGAGGACATTCCGTCCGCGAGGCCGTCCTTCTCGAGGGCCTTTTTCATCTCGTCGAAGAAAGCCTTGGCGCTCGAACGGTAGTCGAAATCCTTGTCGGATGCGAACTCCACGAAGTCCTCGTAGTCCGCGTCCGAGAGGTGGAATTCCTCCACCGCGGGGATGCTCTCATGCTTGCGGTAGTACTCCAGGGCATACCGGTCGGTGATGAGATTCATTACGACCGAGTAGGTCAGCCTTCCGTAATCCTTGGAGGGAATCTCGTAGTCCGGGGTGATGCCGCCGCCGTCGCGGACGATGCGGCCGCCGGCTGTCCTGAACTCGTGGGTCAGGCTGTCGGGAATGTGGCCGACGCTCCCGTCTTCGGCGCGGCTCGAATAGTCGATGGCCTGAACGCAGCGGCCGGACGGGGTGTAATACTTCGCCGTAGTCACCTTGAGCTGGCCGGCGTACGGCAGGGGGCGTATGCTCTGAACGAGACCCTTGCCGAAGGTGCGGTTACCCATAATCGTCGCGCGGTCAAGGTCCTGGAGCGCGCCGGAAACGATTTCCGAGGCGGAAGCCGATGAAGAATTGACGAGTATTACGATGGGGATATTGAGGTCCACCGGTTCGTTCCGGGTACGGAGGACCTGCTCGCCGACGGCGCTGTTCCCCTTCGAAGTCACGACGACGGAGCCCTTGGGGACGAAAAGAGATACCTCGTCGACGGCTTCGGCGAGGAGACCGCCGCCGTTGCCGCGGAGGTCGAGGACGAATTTCTTCATCCCTTTCGCCTTCAGCTCAAGGAATTTCTCCTTCACCGCAGAGGCGACCCCCTCGGTGAATTTGGTCTGGAGGATATATCCTGTCGTGTCGTCCAGCATTCCGGAATACTCGATGTCCGGAAGGTGGATGCGCTCGCGGATGACTTTTATGTCTATGGTGTCGCCGGGGGCCCAGGACGGTCCTCCGCGCAGCTTGCGGACCTTGAAGGCGACCGCCGTGCCGGGCTTGCCCTTCATCCTGTCGCTGGCATCGGAGGTGGTGAGGCCTTTGACGGTCTTTCCGTCGATGAGGAGGATCTCGTCACCGGGGCCGAGGCCGCTGCGAACGGCGGGAGAGCCGGCGTAAGGCTCGCTGATGATGACGTTCGAGTCGGCGGAAGGCTTGTTGATGATGGCGCCTATTCCGCCGTAGGTGTTCCCTATCATCATACGGAAATCATCCTGTTCCTCTTCCGGCACATAGACCGTGTAGGGATCCAGGCTTTCCAGCATGGCGTCCACGGCTTCCCTTTCGATACGCCCGACGGGGAGCGAATCGACATAGGAACGGTTGAGTTCGCGGAGAATGGCGTTGTGTATCTCGACCCACTGGCCGAGGGTGAAACTTTTCGACTGCGCCGCGCCGGAGAGGCAAAGAGCGGTCAAAAAGACGGATATCGCAAAAATTCTTTTCATACAATCTGCAAAAGTAAGAATTTAATGATATATTTGAAAACTATGATTTCTACTGCGAAAACCGTGCACCTCGCGGCAGGATGCTTCTGGGGTGCTGAAAAATATTTCTCCCTCGTGGACGGTGTCCTCT
Organism: uncultured Bacteroidia bacterium; assembly: GCA_902791945.1. GTDB lineage: Bacteria > Bacteroidota > Bacteroidia > Bacteroidales > UBA932 > Cryptobacteroides. The sequence continues at coordinate 11,277 of CADAXR010000055.1, read as the reverse complement.
CGACCAGGACCGGCTACGCCAACGGCGCCGATGGTCTTAATGACCCGACCTACGAGGAGGTTTACACCGACAGGACCGGATTCGCGGAGACCGTCCGGATCGTCTATGATCCGGAGGTCCTCCGGCTTTCAGAACTGCTGAAGTTGTATTTCGCCGCGATAGACCCGGTGAGCCTCAACCGCCAGGGGGGCGATGAAGGCACCCGCTACCGCACCGGCATCTACTACAGCGACCCTTCCGACCTTCCTGCCATACGTTCGGCATTCGACGAGGAGGCGGCCCGCCACGCGGAGCCCCTCGCCGTCGAGGTCCTGCCTCTGAAGAACTTCTATGACGCAGAGGAGTACCACCAGTCCTACCTTGACAAAAACCCAGACGGCTACTGCCACATCCCTGACGCCCTTTTCAGGAAAGTCTGCCTGGAGAAAGGGCAAAAGAAAGCCCTCTACAGGGAGATTTCCGCCGAGGCCCGCAGCCTCACCGCCGGCGAGACCGACCCCGTAGCCCTCATGGCCGAGCTCTCCGCCGTCCTCTACGAGAAACTTCGCTGCCACTGGGCCGGCTTCTACCGCGTCGAAGCCAAGCCCGCCGAGCGCCTGGCACCGGCCGCCGGCGAAGGTGCCACCAGCGAAAGTGCCGCCGGCGAAGGTGCGGGCGCCGAGCTCGTGCTCGGCCCCTTCCAGGGCCCGGTCGCGTGCCTGCGCATCCCCTACGGGCGCGGCGTCTGCGGCACCGCGTGGAAGGAGCGGCGCACCGTCGTCGTCCCCGACGTCGACGCCTTCCCCGGCCACATCGCCTGCAGCGCCCTCTCCCGCAGCGAGATCGTCGTCCCCCTCTTCGCCGCGCCCCGCAACATCGCTCCCTGCCCTCCCCCCGCCGAGACCACCGCTTCCAGCTCACTCGCCGCTGCAGACGACAAACCCGCCGCCGACACCACTGCCACCTCCGACTCACCCGCTGCTGTCGCTGACTCAGCCGTCGCCACCTCACTTGCTGCTACCGCAGACAAGCCTGTCGCTGACACTGCCACCTCCGCCACCGACAAACCTGCCGCTGACACCGCCGCTTCCAACTCACCCGCTGCTGCCGCCGGGCCGGTTGTCGCCGTGCTTGACATCGACTCGCGCGAACTCGCCGCCTTCGACTCCACCGACACCCTCTGCCTCGAGGCGCTTCTAGCCATCTGCTTCCCCGCGTAGCTCTCCATCACCCGAACCTCGCCGGGGACAATCTTCGTGGAGGTTAAACGCCTATTTATCAATAGATTACCGGAAGTCTTATTGTAGCTACGACGGCAATAAGACTTTCGGCAAATTACTGTAACACTGAAAGTTAAGCCCCACGGCTCAAAAGGGTTATTCGAAAGAATTTCTCCAGCTGGCGCATTGATGCGCCGGTCATTTTGAAACAGAGGAGAGCCATTTCGTGGCGTTTCTCTGATGGCAGGCGGAAGATATCATACACTGTTCTGAAACCCAACTGTCTGCGAAGAACGCTTGATATCCGGATATATACCTTATGTCCGCCGGGGGTAAACTCTTCTTTCAGGCCGAACTCTTTACCCTGGTTGGAAGCGAAAGCCAGGCATGCCTGGGAATAGGTGTCATAAAAAGAGAGCAGTCTGCTGTAGTCTATGCAGTTATAAGATGAAATGATGTAATCTGAAAGCTGCTGCTTTTCACGCATATTCAAGCCGTCGAACATTGTCTTTAGCCACCTGTGCCGCAGGTACTGACCTGATCGGCGATAATAATCCACCATCTTGAGAGCGCGCCTTAGCCCGGTACTTGCTTTTGAAAGCACCAGCGGCTCAGAATAAGGATTCCTGCTTACGGCATAAGCGAGGAATGTCCACCTGTATTCCTCCGCTTTACGACATAAGCCCTTCTCTCCAGGATTGTTATAAAGATAGGAACAGGCTGAACGAACCTCCTTCATTCCCTCCCTTTCCGCCCTTCCGAAACGATGGTGGAAGAGAGGGCCGGACTCCCCTACGGTGAGATTGAATTCTTCAGCATATAGTCTGGAATATGCCTGCACGAAATGCGATATCACCTCTGGGTCATCGCACTCGACGAGGACGTGAATGTGATCATACATCGGACACACGCCGATAATCCGTATCTCCCACCTCCTTGCCTCGCGGCAGAATATTGTGAAGAACACCAGAAAATCGGTGACAGTGTAGAAAATAAGATAACCTTTACGACTCCTCTGATAGAGGTGTACGACTCTGACACGGGACGAAGCATTCATCTCATCATTCATTTGGGAGCTGCCACTGACAACTCCATGGATTAAACATCGCCCCGAACTTTTGCAAGATGCGAAGAATTATCCGCGTATGCAAATTAAATTCAATCGTGATGAGGAGAGAAACCGGCGGTCAGGCGGTGAGGATGGATTGGGAGGTGATGGTGTGGAGGCCGGAGAGGGGGGATTTGGCGAGACGGAGCATGGCGGAGGCGACGGCCTCCGTGGGCATGGGTTTCCAGGCGCGGAGGAGGCCGACGGCGTTGAGGGCCTTGAGGACTGCGACGCCGGCTTTCTCGCCGATGCGGTCGCTCCCCTTGCGGATGAGCGACGGGGGCTGAAGGATGAAGCAGCCGGGGAAGCCGAGGGCCTTGACTGCATCTTCAAGGGCGCCTTTCATCCTGGTGTAGAATATTTTGGATTCCGAAGAAGCGCCGATCGAGGAGACAAGGACGTACTTAGGGACGCCGGAGGCGCGGGCCGCTTTAGCGGCTTCCAGCTGATAGGTGTAATCCACCTTCCACTGAGCTTCCTGACCGCCTGCAGCCCTGAGGGTTGTGCCGAGGCACGAGAACAGGACATCACCCGTAAGTAGACCGGCCCATTCCTCCGGCCGGTCGAAGTCCACGATGTGGACCACCAGCTTCGGAGATGCCGAAGGGACTTCCCTCCGGACGAAAACTTCGACCCGGTCGAAGGCGTCGTCTGCAAGAAGCTGTTCGACAAGGTCTTTACCTACTGCGCCCGTAGCGCCTATAACCAATGCTTTCATAAGAAATTTTTTTGGCTTGTAGCGGGATTTTTTGTTAATTTTGCAGTTTGATGCCCTATAAGGGCAAAAATAGTAAAAATTTAACACAACGCTATATGCTGATTAATCTTCTTCAGGCCGACACGACGCTCCAGGAGGTCGCCGAAGCCATCAACGCGCAGGCAAGTGCCGCGACCGCCGTGGAGGCGACCGAGATGCACGAAAGCCTCTTCGATCTGTTCCGTATGGGCGGAGCCCTGATGTGGGTGCTCCTTATCCTTTCGATCGTAGCGATCTACATCATCGGCAAGAAGTGGTGGACCATCCACCGCGCGTCGAAGATCGACCCCAACTTCATGAACGACATCCGCGACTACATCAGCGAGGGCAAGTTCAAGTCGGCGATCACCCTCTGCCAGAGGTACGACAACCCTGTCGCCAGGATGATCGAGACCGGTATCAAGAGGATAGGCCGCCCGATGGCGGACCTCCAGAACGCAGTCGAGAACATCGGCAACGTCGAGGTCGCCCGTCTCGAGAAGGGGCTGCCCATCCTTGCCTCGATAGCCGGCGGCGCCCCGATGATCGGTTTCCTCGGGACGGTCATCGGTATGGTCCAGGCCTTCTTCAACATGTCCAAGGCCGGCAACAACATCGACATCACTATGCTCTCCGGCGGTATCTACACCGCAATGATCACGACGGTCGGCGGCCTTATCGTGGGCATCATCGCCTACTTCGGCTACAACTGGCTCACCTCCAGGATATCCGACCTCGTCTATAAGATGGAAAGCTCGACAATCGAGTTCGTCGACATAGTTCTCCACGAGCCCGACGCCGAAGGCGAAGAAAAATAAGAAGGACTCCCCATGGCACTTAAGCGGACCACAAAGACAGACGCATCGTTCGCGTTGTCCTCGATGACGGACATCGTGTTCCTCCTGCTGATCTTCTTCCTTGTGACCTCCACGCTGATCAACCCCAACGCCCTCAAGCTGCTCCTTCCCAAGAGCACCGGCCAGGTCAGCGCGAAAGCCACGGTGAGCGTCAGCATCAAGGACTGGCACGACGACACATACACCTACCACGTAAACGGCAACGAGACGCCCCTCAGCTATGAGGCCGTCGAGGATGAGCTCATCACCCTCCTCCAGAGCGAGGAGGATCCTACGTTCTCGATTTTCGCCGATGAAACCGTTCCTGTGAAGGAGGTCGTCGCAATCATGAATATAGCAAAGCGGAATCACTACAAGGTGATACTCGCAACGCAGCCGGAATAGTATGAAAACGTATATCAGGGACAGGGAGAAGCAGGAAAAGGTGTCGCGGTGGACCGGAATCGGTCTCACCGTGGCGGCGCACGCCGCGCTGGCGGTGCTGCTCGGCCTGTCGTCCCTGACGTATCTCTATCCTCCGCCGCCGGAAATGAGCTTCCTCGTCGATTTCACCGACGAGGAAGAAGAGGTGGCAAAAATCCTGGAGACCCCTGAAGGAAGGCTCCCGGAGGCGGAGAATGCAGATCCGGAGAAGGATATCGAGCTCGTGCAGAGGAGCGAATCGCCCCACGTGAGCACGAAGCCGAACCTCACCCCGGCGACGAAGCCGACCCCCCACGGTGACGTGGAGGTCCCTACGCCGAAGCAGGAGCCGGCGCTCGACCCGAGGGCCGCGTTCCCCGGCATGGCGAAAAAGGACACCTCGCTGACCTCGCCGCACTTGGCGACGGAGGCTTCGGCGACCTTCAAGGCCGGCCAGGCCGACGGCAACATCCGCGAAGGCAAGACCAGCGGCACGGCGACGGCCTCCGTCCAGGGCCGTACGACCGTGGGCTCGCTGCCGAGGCCGGCGTACTCGGCCCAGACTGAAGGAAAGGTGGTGGTTTCCATCAAGGTGGACCAGTATGGCAGGGTGACGGAAGCCACTGCAGGAGCCATGGGGACAACTGTTGCGGACAAAGAGCTATGGACCGCGGCACGCAACGCCGCGATGGATGCCCGTTTCAACCAGAGCTCAAACGCTCCGGTGGTGCAGCAAGGCACTATTACTTATATATTTAAACTCAAATGATGCCGGGAGGCATGTATTTACTATGGAAGAGAAGAAAAGAAACCTAAGACCAAGACGAAACTCGGGACAGGCCGTGAGGGTCTCATCCTCGAGTGACGATTACTCAACTTCGCGCAGCTACTCCAGCGAAGACAGGAAGCCGTATGGCGACAGAAAGCCCTACGGTGAAAGAAAATCCTTTAACAGCGACAGAAAGCCGTATGGCGAGCACAGGCCCTACGGAGAACATAACGGCGAGCGCAGACCTTATGGCGAACATAAGGCTTACGGCGAGCATAACGGCGAGCGCAGGTCCTACGGGGACAAGGCGTACGGCGACAGGAAGCCGGGATTCAGCGGCGACCGCAGGGGCGGAAAGCCCGGCTTCGGCAAGGCGCCTTTCAAGGGCGGCAAGCCCGGTTTCAGCAAGCCGGGGGCCGGAAAGCCCGGATTCAGGAAGCCGGCCGGCCCGCGCTTCGATGAAAGCGAAGGCAGCGGCATCGACCGTATGATAAGCAGGAAGCCGCTCGTGACCGGCGGTCACGGCGCCAAGGCTCCCAAGGACGAGTTCCAGGAGGTCATCCGTCTCAACAAGTATATAGCCAACTCGGGCGTCTGCTCCCGCAGGGAGGCCGACACCTTCATCGAGGCCGGCTGTGTGACCGTCAACGGCGAGGTCGTCACCGAGCTCGGCACGAAGGTCAACGTTCTGACCGACGATGTCCGTTTCAACGGAGAGAGGCTCCACGGCGAGGAGAAAGTCTATATCGTGATGAACAAGCCCAAGGGCTTCGTCACCACGGCCGCCGACCGTCACGCCGAGAAGACCGTAATGGACCTTCTCAAGGGCTGTAGAGAGAGGGTGTTCCCTGTCGGACGTCTGGACAAGAACACGACCGGTGTCCTCATGTTCACCAACGACGGAGAAATCTCCGAGCGCCTGACACACCCTTCTTATAATAAAAAGAAGATCTACCAGGTCATGCTTGACCACGACCTCAAGGAAGAGGACCGCGAGAAGATCCTCGAAGGCATCGAGCTCGGCGACGGCATCACCATGGCCGACGAGGTCGAATACATCGACGACAACGACCACCGCAAGATCGGCGTCGAGATCCATTCGGGCAAGAACAGGGTCGTCCGCCGCATCTTCGAGTCGCTCGGCTACGACGTCAAGGCCCTCGACCGCGCCTACTTCGCCGGCCTTACGAAGAAAGGCCTCAAGAAGGGCGAGTGGCGCTACCTCACCGAGGGCGAGGTCAACATCCTCAAGATGGGGGCCTACGTCTAATGGCAGGGGAAGTGAAACATAAAGCCGGCTTTGTCAACATCATCGGCAACCCCAACGTCGGGAAATCGACCCTGATGAACGCTCTCGTCGGGGAGAAACTCTCCATCGTGACGGCGAAGGCGCAGACTACGCGCCACCGCATCATGGGCATAGTCAACGGCGAAAACTGGCAGATAGTCTATTCCGACACCCCCGGCATCCTCAAGCCCGGCTACAGGCTCCAGGAGAACATGCTAGGCTACGTGGACACCGCTATCGGCGACGCCGACATCATCCTCTACGTGACCGACACGGTCGAGAAGGCCGACAAGAACGAGGCCTATGTCGAGAAGCTCGGAAAGGTCTCCTGCCCCGTCATCATAGCCATCAACAAGATCGACATCTCCTCTCAGGAGAAAGTGACGGAACTGATGGCGTGGTGGAAGGAGAAGGTCCCGGCGGCGACGGTTTTCCCCGTCTCCGCAATCGAGAAGTTCAATCTCGAGAATGTTTTTGACAAGGTCCTGGAACTTCTGCCGGAAGCCCCGGCCTGGTACGACAAGGACACCTTCACGGACCGCAACCTCCGTTTCTTCGCATCGGAGATCATCCGCGAGCAGATTCTCCTCTGCTACGACGACGAGATCCCCTACTGCTGCGAGGTGGAGATCGAGAGTTTCCGCGAGGGAGAAGACCGCTACGAGATCGCGGCGGTCATCAATGTAATGAGGGATTCCCAGAAGGGGATCATCATAGGGAAGAAAGGCGCCGCCCTCAAAAAGGTCGGCACCCGCGCCCGCATCGAGATGGAAGACTTCTTCCAGAAAAAAGTCTTCCTCTCGACCTTCGTCAAGGTCGACCCCGACTGGCGCACCTCCCGCAAAGAGTTAAGAAGATTCGGTTATGAAAGTTAGTTTTGAGGACTATAACTTTCGAAACCGTCGCTTCGCGACCCCTCCCATCTCCGATGGGCCCCTCCCTCTTATGTTGCCGAGGGTGGCACAGGTTTCGAAACTCACAGTCCTCAAAACTAAATAACAGAAACAAAAACAAGATATTATGAGCGAGGAATGGGAAGATATTGAAAAGGAAGAAGAGCTGAGCGAGGAAGAAATGGAAGAGCCGGTGGACGAGAGTCTGGACGACGGGCAGGGCGGGAAGTACGCCAAACTGCTCGGATCCGACAGCAGAACGTACAAGTTCTCGGGGATGTTCAAGGACTGGTTCCTCGACTACTCCTCGTACGTCATCCTGCAGAGGGCCGTCCCGCACATCGTCGACGGACTGAAGCCGGTGCAGAGGAGGGTGCTCCACGCCATGTTCAAGATGGACGACGGCCGTTTCACGAAGGTCGCCAACATCGTCGGACAGGCCATGCAGTACCACCCGCACGGCGACGCCTCCATCCTCGGCGCGCTGGTACAGCTCGGGCAGAAGGGTTTTACCATCGACTGCCAGGGCAACTGGGGGAACATCCTCACCGGCGACTCCAACGCCGCGCCGCGATACATCGAGGCCAGGCTGACGAAGTTCGCCAAGGAAGTCGTGTTCAACCCCAAGATCACCAACTGGATGACTTCCTACGACGGACGCCACCAGGAGCCCATCGAGCTCCCGGTCCGCTTCCCTATCCTGCTCGCCCACGGGACCGAAGGTATCGCGGTGGGCATGGCTTCCAAGATCCTCCCCCACAACTTCAACGAGCTCCTGGATGCCTCTATAGCCATTCTCAAGGGCAAGCCGTATGAAATATATCCCGACTTCCCTACCGGCGGATACGCCGACTGCTCGAAATACAACGCCGGCAAGCGCGGCGGCATGCTGAAGGTAAGGGCCAAGATCGAAAAGGTGGACAAGAGCACAATCACGATCACCGAGATTCCCTACGGAAAGACGACCCACACCCTCATCGATTCCATCTTGAAGGCCAAGGAAAAGGGCAAGATCAAGATCAAGAAGATCGAGGACATGACGACCGACAAAGTCGAAATCGTAATCAACCTGCCGGGCGACGTGTCGCCGGACAAGACCATCGACGCCCTCTACGCCTTCACCGACTGCGAAAGCACGATAGCGCCCAACGCCTGCGTCATCAAGGACAACAAGCCCCAGTTCCTCTCCGTCAACGACATCCTCGAATACGACACCTTCCACACCCGCGACCTGCTCGGCCAGGAGCTTGAGATCAAGCTCGGCGAGCTGGAGGACGAGTGGCACTGGGATTCGCTCGAGCGCATATTCTTTGAGAACAGGATCTACAAAGTCCTCGAGCAGGACCAGAAGACCTGGGACGAGCAGGTGGAGGACATCTTCGCGAGGATGAAGGAATTCCAGGACCTTCTCCACAGGGAGATCGTGATGGAAGACATACTCAAGCTCGTGGAGAAGCCTGTGAGGAAGATCTCCAAGTTCGACACCAAGGCCCTCGACGAGAAGATCTACGCCATCGAAGACGAGATGCGTCAGGTCAGGGACAACATTGAGCACCTCACCGAATTCACCATCGACTGGTTCTCCTCCCTCAAGAAGAAATACGGCAAGGAGTTCCCCCGCCGCACCGAAATCACCTCCTTCGAGACCATCGCCGCGACCCGCGTCGTCAACAACAACGCCAAACTCTCGGCCAACCTCCAGGAGGGCTTCGTCGGCATCGGCCTCAAGAAGGACGACGAGGGCGAATACATCTGCGACTGTTCCGATATGTCTGAGATAATAGTTATCGGAAAGGACGGCCGCTACCGTATCACCAAGGTGACAGACAAGGCATTCTTCGGCAAGGGTCTCCTCTATGTCGGCCTCTACAACAGGGGCGACGAGAGGACCATCTACAACGTCATCTACCGCGACGGCAAGACCTCGGTCTATTATGCCAAGCGCTTCCCCATCGTCTCCATCACAAGGGACAAGGAATACGACATAACCCAGGGCAAGGACGGCTCCACCGTTGTCTGGTTCTCCGCGAACCACAACGGCGAGGCCGAGACCGTCCGCATCAACCTCCGTCCGAAGCCGAAGCTCAAGAAGACGCAGCTCGACTACGACTTCTCGACCCTTGCCATAAAGGGCAAGACCGCAAGGGGCAATCTCGTGACCAAGAACAGCATCCAGAAGATTACCCTCAAAGCCAAGGGCATCTCGACCATCGGCGGCAAGGACATCTGGTGGGATGCCGACGTGCAGCGCCTCAACGAAGACGGCCACGGCGAGTACCTCGGAGAGTTCACCGGAGAGGACAAAGTCCTCGCCGTCTTCAAGGACGGGACGTATTACACGACCTCCTGCGACCTTCTCAACAAGTACCAGGGCGAGGTCATCCGTATCGAAAAGCTCGACACCGGCAAGACCTACACCGCCCTCTACTGGGATGCCGGTGCCAAGGCCTTCTACGTGAAGCGTTTCTCGTTCACTGAAAGCGAGAACAATCCCGTCTCTCTCATCTCCGACACCAAGGGGTCGAAGCTTGTCGCCATCTCAGACGACCTCCACCCGACAGTCATCCTCACATTCGGCGGCAAATACGCCCACCGCGAGGAGGAGACCATCGACGCCGAGGAGTTCATCGCCAAGAAGGGCCTCACAGCGAAGGGCAAGAAGTGCCACGCCTACGACCTCAAGGCCGTCCGCTTCGGCGAGCCCCTTGTGAAGCCCGGCGACGAAGAGCCCGAAGAGCCCGAAGAGGCAGAGGAGGCAGAGGCACCTGTCATTCCGGGCGAAGCCGAGGAATCTGAGGCACCTGTCATTCCGAGCGCCCCTCCTGTCATTCCGAGCGCCCCTCCTGTCATTCCGAGCGAAGCCGAGGAATCTCCCGACGAGCCGTTCGACCGCGAGCCGACACTGTTCTAGTGATACTCGCTCTCACAGGATTCATGGGCTGCGGCAAAAGCAGCGTAGGGAGGCTTGTCGCCTCCCGGCTCGGCTGTGCCTTCACCGACCTCGACGAGGCCGTCGAAGCGGCGCAGGGCCGCTCCGTCGCCCGCATTTTCGCCGAAGACGGCGAGCCGGCCTTCCGCACCGCCGAGCTTGAAGCGCTCAAAGATATACTTTCAACATCTGCCTCAGGCACGACCGTGCTCGCCCTTGGCGGCGGGACGCTGACGACGCCGGAGGCGCGGCAGCTCGTCGCCGAGCGGGCGAAGTGCATCTATCTTCGCGCCACTATTGACACCCTAACCCAGAACCTCATGCTGGTGGGGACGGAATCACGCCCCATGCTCAAAGGTGCCGACGGTGAAGCCTCTCTCCGCCGCCGCATCGAGGCACTCATGGCCGGGCGCTCCGCCATCTACGAACAAGCCGCCGATGTCACAATCGACATCGACGGCCTTTCCACAAGCGAAATCGCCGACAGGATTATCACCCTCTAAGCATTTCCTGATGGAGGCTGTCTACCTCTTCTGCTGATAGCCCCGTCAATTTAATAATCAAGGCTGGCTCCATCCCCTCTGCCAGCATCGCCTTGGCAATCTCAGCTTTCCCTTCAGCCAGACCTTCCTCCCGACCTTCTTCGCGGGCGAAATTGTTTTCTACAAGTCTTGCAAATTCGTCTTTCATAGCTTTGTCGTATTCTTCTCGTTGAATCACTGACATGTTGGCCAATTCCGATGCTTCCGCCAGCCTTCCAAGCATACTGTCATCCCGGAACTCCGGAGGGAACTGCTCAAATGTGTGCATGTACTTGAATGCGAAGATAAACTTCTCAAGCCTGTTTTTGCACTTTGCATCTTCATCCTTTGCGTACGGAAGACGGTCCATCTCTACAAAAATGAAATTTATCGCCTCCGTCATCCTTTCTCCGTTCCTGGCGTTGCGCAGCTCGTATCTGCAAACATAGCCTTCCTCCAGCGCATCGGGAGATTCATGCTCGAGGTTGAAGTTCAGAAGACAGATTACATAAACCGGCTTGATGGAATAATCCATCTTGTTCTTCCTTCCCTTCCCGACCTCGGCCTGCTTCTTC
>CADAXR010000054.1 GCA_902791945.1 uncultured Bacteroidia bacterium | reverse complement strand
GAATCGAGCTTCAGGGGCTCTTCGCCGGCGGTCACTCTCTTGAGGTTCTCCGTGAAGAGCTCCCACTGGAGGATCTCCCTTTCGAGGGAATCGATCTTGACGGCGTTCTCAAGCGCCGCTTTGCGGGAGTGCTCGTCCGGGTATCCCGGGATGAACGAACGGAGGGGTGTAAACGCCGTGATGCAGAACGATCCGACGAAGAATACAACAATCACCGAGAGCACCAGGATCACAAATCCAAGTCTCGTAAAACCGACGGACCACAGCCTCCTGTGGGACACTCCGTCCACCAGGGTAAGCCTGTAATTTCTGGATTCTTTCTCCCTTATGTCGCTTTTTGCCATAAAATGCAGTCTTTGTTCAAACTGCAAACTTAACAAAACTTTGCCCCATTTGCAAAGGGCCTCCCCGTCGGAATGAGTTTTGGAAATCTCTTAAAATACGGTTACCTTTGTGTATGGCCACAATAAAAACCAATCTCTTAGGCGTTGATGTAGGCGGCACGAAATGCGCCGTCATCTACGGCGTCGACACCGACGGCTCAATCGAAATCGTCGATAAAGTCCGGTTCGACACCTCCGACGTCCGGAGCACCGTCTCCACAATTCTCAGTGAACTCAAAGCTCTCTGCGCCAAGCATTCCCTGGACAGAAGCAACACAAAGGGGATAGGCATCTCCTGCGGCGGTCCCTTGGACAGCAAGACAGGAGTCGTGATGTCTCCGCCTAATCTTCCCGGCTGGGACAACATCCCCATCGTGAGGCTGGTGGAAGAGGCCACGGGCATCCCCGCCGGCCTGCAGAACGACGCCAACGCCTGCGCCCTCGCCGAGTGGAAATACGGCGCCGGCAGGGGGACGCGCAATATGGTATTCCTCACTTTCGGCACCGGTCTCGGCGCCGGCCTCGTCCTCGACGGCAAGCTCTACTCCGGTACCAACGACAACGCCGGCGAGCTCGGCCACATCCGGCTCAGCGAATTCGGCCCCGTGGGCTACGGCAAGGCTGGTTCCGTGGAAGGGTTCGCAAGCGGGGGAGGCATAGCCCAGCTTGCCGCATCTGCGGTCAAGGAGAGGCTGATGATGGGCGGAAAGGTGTCCTGGTGCCCGGACGGAGACATCGGTTCGATAACCGCAAAGACCGTCGCCGAAGCCGCCAAGGCGGGAGACGAGCTCGCAAAGGAGGTCTACAGGACTTCCGCGACCTACCTCGGAAAGGCCCTCGCAATAGTAATTGACATGCTCAATCCCGAGGTGATAGCAATCGGAAGCATTTTCGTGCGCGCCGAGGAGCTCATACGCCCGTTCATGCAGGCCGCAATAGACCGTGACGCCCTCCCGGGCGCCGCCGCAGTCTGCAAGGTAAAGCCCGCCGAACTCGGCGAGGCAATCGGCGATGTCGCCGCCCTCTCAATCGCCGCAGCCTTATGAAAGAGCTCATATTAAAAGACCTGGAAGAGGCGAGGGGAGAACTGGAGCGCTTCCTCGAGGACCCCGCCACGCTTGACTCAATCGCCGCCGCGGCCGCTCTCTGCTCGACGTCACTCAAGGCCGGCTGCAAGATCCTCAGCTGCGGCAACGGCGGCTCCCTTTGCGACGCGACCCATTTCGCCGAGGAACTCACCGGCCGTTACAGGGCCAGCCGCAGGCCGCTCCCCGCAATAGCCATCAACGATCCCGCCTACCTGACCTGCACCGCCAACGACTTCAGCTACGACGAGGTTTTCTCCCGCTACGTGGAAGGTGTTGGGAACAAGGGAGACGTGCTTCTTGCCATAAGCACAAGCGGGCGCTCGGCCAACGTCCTCAAGGCCGCTGAAGCCGCGAAAGCCCGCGGCATGAAGGTGCTGGCCCTCACTGGACCCGCCGGCAACCCTCTCGCAGAAATGGCCGACGTCGCCGTCTGCGCCCCCGCCGCACCCCATTCCGACCGCGTCCAGGAGATCCACAGCAAGGTGATCCACATCCTCATCCACGCCATCGAGGCGCAGCTCTAGGCGCGGACTCTCAGATCTGAAAATCGCCCAGCTGGGTTATGTCGATATGGGCGGAGGAATCTCCGTCCCAAAGGATTTTTACGGTCTTCTCCTCTCCCGGCATCAGGGAGAAATAGTTGTCAGAATAATCGACGGGAAGTATTTCCTCGCCGCTGCCGTCTTTAAGGACAAGACGGACAAGCAGCGCAGGAATGTCGTCATCGTTGCGGACGGAGACGGCGGTCCCTTCCTGCCGGACAGAAAGCTTTGCGGCAGGAAGCGTCCTTAGCGCCTGCAGGTTGCCGCTTTTTATGCCCAGGGCGTAGAAATTCTCCGAAAGAAGCCTGCCCGAGGCATCCTTGAGCGTGAGAGATAGGTAATAGACAGGCTCGCCGGAGGGTGCCTGGACTTCGAAGAGAGGCGTCGTGGAGTCCTCCGGACTGTCAAGGGTGGCGGTTAGTTCCATGACGGGATTGCCCCTGTATCCAAGGACGCGGAGGCCGGCCGTGAGACCGGAGAGGTCTCCGCCGCAAAGGTTTACCACTTCTATTTTTCCTGTCAATGCATTGTATTGGATATGAACAGGTTCGCAGGCTTTCTTGCATCCGAAGAACGCTCCTCCGGGCTCGAAGTAATAGTCGTAGGTGCAGAAGACAAGCGACGGCCATGCGGCGTGGGTCATCCACAGCAGAAGGCCCATCCTGTCGGATGAGTTGGCGCTCTCGAAGATCGCCCTGTTGAGGTCGTAGTTAATCCACTGGGCAAGGGCGGTGAATTCTTCTCCAGAGGAACACAGCCCGAATGCCTCTTCCATTATCTTGAGATAGCTCGTCGTTTTCTGCGCTCCTACTTCGGTGAAATCGTGCTTCCCCCACATCTCCCCTATGGGCCAGCGGTCCTCCGGGGGCATCATCCGGCACAGGCTCTCCCAGGTCGGCACGTTCGGAACGCCCCGTTCGGAATGGAGTTTTCCGCTCTGGTGGGAGAAATAATATTCCGTCGGGAGGGCGTTGTAGGGGCCGTGGCCGCTGACTGAACCGTCTGCCGACGATGAAAGATACGGTATGCCCGGGAAGAGGGATTGGACCGTTTCACGTAGCGGTCCGTCCAGAGACGGCGGAGGGAAACCTTCGTTACGTCCGCACCAGAGGGCGATCGAGGGATGGCGGCGCAGGCGCTTCACCCTGTCGGTGGCGTTGGCGAGGAACATCGCCTCGTCGTCCGGGTCCGGTCCGTCTCCGGGGTTCGCCAGGGGAAACTCCTGCCAGACGAGTATTCCGTGGCGGTCGCAAGCATCGTAAAATGCCTCGTGGGGCACCTGGCCGACCCAGTTGCGGATCATGTTGAGGTGCATCTGCGCGTGATAGCCGACAGCGGCGTCGTACTGCTCCGCGCTGTAAAGAAGATTCTGCTGCGGGAAGCCCCAGTTGCCTCCGAGAGGGACTATCCTGCGGCCGTTTACATACAGGCGCAGGGCTTTGCCTTCGTCATCCCAGGTCACTTCCCGGATCCCGGCCTTGAAGCTGAGCGAATCCGTCACGGCGCCGTCCTCGCGGACTACGAACCCGGCCTCGTGCAGGGCCGGCTCGCCGTATCCGTTCGGCCACCAGAGGGCGATCCCGCGGTCTTTGAGTTGAGGAAAGTCTTCGGGGGTGAATACTACCTCGCCATCCTTTGAAACGGATTTCGAGAAGTGTATGTCGCCGATCCAGCCTTCCACTTCGGCCTGGCCGTTTACTCCCTTGACAAACACGGATGCAGTCATGCTGGCACGTCCGTTTTCAGACACTTTCGAAACCACTATCGGGTCCGAGATCTCCGCCGGCCCCTTTTCTACGAGTCGGACTTCGTCCCATATACCTATATTGCGTCCGCGCACCGTCGTCAGCCAGTCCCAGCCTATGCTGCACAGGAAAGTCGGGCTGTCAGCGCCCAGGATGCCGCCGTTGTAGCCGGTCCAGCGGGCCGTCTTTTCCTTGACGGCTCCCGGATGCGCGTTACGGTGAATCCTTACGGCCAGGATGTTGTGCTCTTTTTCGAGATACTCCGTGATGTCGAAGCTGCGGCGTATGAAAGCTCCCTGTATGTCGCCCAGGGGATGGCCGTTGAGCCAGATGTCTGCTTTCCAGTTGATGCCGTCGAATTCCAGCAGGGCCTTCTTCCCTTCGCTGACGCCGACATCGCCAAGGTCCTTGCGATACCAGAAATCGCTGTTGAAATACGACTCGGAGATCTGCTCCCAGTTGTCCCCGTAATCCGGATCCGGCACCGCGCCGGCCTTGATGTAACTCGCCAGCACAGTCCCTGGCACCGTGGCGGGAAGCCAGGCCGATGCGTTGAATGAGGTGGAAGCGATGGCTTCGCCGTCGTCCGGCGCCTCGGAAGCGCGGCAGAGCCGCCAGGAACCGTCAGCCTCCGCTTCTTCAGCAGGTCCGAGTATCTCCAGCTCCGTCATGCAGAACCTCTCTCCGCCTCCCTGCATCTTCAGGCGGACATGGCGCCCCCGGCAACTGCCGGAAGCGGCTTTCCATTTCTTCCCATCCCGTGAAATCTCTATGCTGTATGAATCAGGCTCCTGCAGCCAGTGCGGCCTGATTTTCTTGATACGGCGCACGGCGCCGAGATCGACCTTCACCCATTCTTCCGTGCCCCCGCCGCTCATCCAGGCGCTGGAGAAATGCTCCGAAGGCAGTACGCCGGTCACCGGCTCTCCCTGACTGGAGAACCTCACTTCCTTGACACGCCAGCGCCCCTCGTGAGGAAATGCCAGTGAGAGCCTCAGTGCTCCGGTACTGTCCTTTTCTACCGGCAAGGAAGCAGTCTCCTGCGGCCCCCCGCGACCTCCGGAGAGCGCCTCCTGATACAGGACCTCGGCTTTTTCCGCCTCGATGGCATATCCGTGGGGCCGGAAAGAAATCCATCCGGAGTCCCCCGTAATAATATTTCGTGAATTGGTATCCCCGTCCAGGCAGTTCTCCCTCTCCACCCGGCCGATGAGGCCCTCTTCCGAGGACTCCACCTCCAGATACGCGGGCATATCCGCCTCCACAATCCCGTCCGTCAGCAGCTGCGCCGTCAGGTTATGATCATACGAAGAGGACGCCGTCGCCGTACAGAACCGCGCCAGGTTCACATCCGCCCCCTGCGCGCACGACACCGCCGCCAGGGAGACAAGCAAAAGTCGGAAATATTTCATAACAACAATAATACACAATTTCCACCCCGGAGCCGGGAATACCGGCTATTCAAATAAATGGTCCAGCGTTACTTGTGACTGAACGATGCCGCTATATTTACCATAGGAGACACCGAAGGTAGTCACCATGGTCAAATGAGACGTTCGTTTTGGGGACAAGGTTAATTGCAGTGCATTCAATCGCCTTCTCAGCCTCATGCTTTCATCTTTGTCAATCACGTAAACATCCCCGGAAAATTTCATTTCACAGAGATTGACGATATTGTCTGCGCGGGCAATCAACAAGTCTATCTGGGCTCCTTCCTTCTCATCGTCGCCTTTCATGATCCAAGCCGAAGCAATCGTTTTTACGCCTTCTATTCCCAGCGCTCTTTTTATCTGGGGGATATGCTGCCAACAGACCTCCTCGAAGGCTATACCGCGCCAGCTTTTCATTATTTCGGAAGTGATGGAGTCTCTCATAAAACTGCTGTCATCCTGTCGGGGCTCTACATATTTCAACCAGAAAAGGCAGAAATTGTCAATGAGTTTATAACGTTCCTGACTGGCTTTTTCTCCATACGGTGTGTATCTTAGAATGAAATCACTTTCTGCCAGCGCAGACAGTGTATTTGATAACCCCCCGCCATAAGGGATTCCTGTCGCTCTGGCTATTTCTTCTCTAGAAAATCCTCCGTGCCTGGTCGCAAGCAGGCGTATGATTTTTTTACAATCTTCAGGGTTGGTAAAGATTGCACGGAACAATCTGTTGAATTCATCACTGAGCCTGGGTTTGGAGCCGAAGAGGATATTGTCCGTATTGCTTTCAAAACTCAGTCCTTTTCTAAATTGGCTGAGATAATACGGAATCCCGCCAAAAACCATATAACTCTGAACGATATCATAGCGGGACATTTCAATTCCTTCGCTGTCGAAATACTCTTCGCAATTTCGGAGGGTAAAAGGAAACAGCTTCATTTCCAGCGTTGCTCTTCCGTACAGTCCTCCTTTATTATGGGAGACGTTTTCCAGAACCCAGGAAGTCGCACTGCCACAAACGACAAGCATAATATTATCATGGTCACTGCACCAGCCATTCCAGAACCCCTCAAATGCAGATAAGAACCCGGACTTGGGAGTGTCCATCCAAGGCAATTCATCCAGAAAAACAACTTGCCTGCTGCCGTTATCCATTCTTGTCAACAACTGCTCAAGTTGATAAAACGCCTCCATCCAGCTTTTGGGTTTTGAAAAACCTTCCAGACCATAATTCAACAAGGAGAAATAAAAACTCTCCAATTGTGTCTGTTTGGGATTCTTTATTCCCTCTTCAATAAAAACACCGGTGTGATGAAAAGTTATGCGTCCTTTCAGCGCCTGAGTAACCAAATAAGTTTTACCGACGCGGCGCCTTCCATAGATGACAACGAATTCGGGGCGCGAACTTCTATAGACGCGCTCCAACTCCTCAACCTCGTTTTTTCTTCCGATAAGATGGTTCATAATCATAGATAATTTGCCACAAATATATAAAAAATATCGCTCGTGGCAAAATATCTATATAGATAATCTGCCAGAAGCGACAATTTTTGCGACTTCTGGCAGATTATGAGGCAATCCACCCCCTTTATTCCTCTATGAACACGAACGAGTGCGGGTAGAGCTGGAGAAGAAGCGTGCCGTCTTCCTGGAGGGCGACGGGGTATTCGGTGTACATGTTGAACTGGTCGGTGATGTGGCAACGGACGCCGGAGCCGAATTTGGCGTCGCCGGCAAGCCGGACAGTCACGTCCTTGACGGCCGTGATGTTGTCATCCATCACGTAGCGGCTCACGAGGATGCCAAGGTGGCCTTCCGCGTCACGGGCGGCGGTTACGCGGACGTCGGGAATGTCGCAGGAAGCCTTTACCTGCGTCCCCAGCGTCTTGAGTTTGCCCCAGGCATACAGGGCCCAGTAGCTCCAGATGGGAGTGTCGCTCAGCCGGTTGAACAGTCCGTTGAAATTGGCGCCGGGGGTCCAGACATAATACATCATCATATCCGTAGGGCTGTTCTGTCCTTCCTGCATCGAGGCGCATACAAAGGCGCCGCCTTTATGGGAAGCCATTTCACGGATCGAGTAGGGATAATCGTCCGTCCAGCTTTTAATGAAGCCCCATTCGTTCAGGAAGGATTCGGTATCTTTGTAGCCGTACTTGTCCAGAAGGGCGCGGACCTGGTAGGAATAATCCGTATAAATCGTAGGATCATTCTCGTAAATGTGCCAGGCAAAGAAGTCCAGCGGGACATTCCTGCGCTGCATCTCGGAGAGAATCCGCTCGTACCAGACCGGGACGGTCCTTACGCCCGGATCCGTGCCGGACATGGCCGGACCGCCGATCCGAAGGTTCGGGAAGCACCCCTTGAGGTGCTTCACGGCAACCTCGAAGAAGTCGTAGAACTCTTCCGGAGAGCCGGCCCAGCAGCGCGGATCCACCTTCCATTTGTCGTTGTCCCACTCGAGGTTGGGCTCGTTCCATATCTCCCAATACTGAATATTGAAGTGGAAGCCGTCGGCCCACCCTTCGTTGTAATGGCGGATGATATGCTCGGCGACCCGGGCCCACTTCTTATTGTCCTTGGGCGGATAGATGTTGTACTTCTTAAGCGGCTGGTTCTCAATCGACTGCCCCAGGCGGTAAAACACCTCCACGCCGGCGTCCTGGATGCTCTTGACATACCTGTCCGTGAGCGTGAAATCATACGATTCCGGCTTGTCGGGATTCTTCGAGAAATCCGGGAAGATTATGGAAATGTCCACCACATGTTCGCCGTAGGCTCCATAGCCGGCCGCATCATGATTGCGGGAATAACCCACATTGGCCGCCCGGAAATAACCGGTCGTGCCGGTATAGACCTGCTCGGCGTTGTTGATACGCGGGCCGTTGTTGACGGCGTTCATTCTTTTGACGGGACCGACGGCATCGTCGGGCGACACGACAATCTGGGCCGAAACACTTCCAAAGCAGGCCAGCATTGCCGTAATGACAGTAATGGAGAATTTTTTCATATTTTATTAATACACAATTTCCGCCCGCAAACCGGGACTCCTACTTACTTATCGAGATTCAAGCGGTCATTGCCAACTCGTGGCCCAGTTTGGCGACATCCTCCATGATTTGCCGTTCGCGTTCTGGCGATGGTGTCTTGAATCCATTGACATAGCTGCGAAGAAGGGAGGGATTGTATCCGAACTTACGTGCGAAACCGGAGATGTTGATTTCAGGATGGGACAGAAAGAATTTCTGGAGTCGGGTTGGTTCTGCGTCCTCATACTCGAAACTCTCAAAACTCACGTCCTCATCCAGTCTAGGCCAGTGAATGCCGATGGTGCTGATCTCGAATTCCGCGCGCTCATCCGGTGATGCCTCCATAAGCCGTTTATACCATAATAGGGACTGACGATAGGTTTTCCCATCGTCCCCAAGACCATACAGCCAGTCTCCTTCGAACCATATTTTATTGATTTTCAGCATCTTCTTCCTTGCCAAAAATTTCATACCAACGATTGATGATGATGTCGGTATTGTCTGAATAGTTCTGGCATAAAATCATTTGTTTATTTGCAAATATAGGTAACAAAAACGATACTCGCAAATTTAATCCTCAGAACTTTTGTGTCAGGCCTCAACAAATTCCGCCCCGGAGCCGGGAAGGCAGCGGGGCGGAAAGGATTTAAAGAGAACCGTTCTCTAAGAGCCTGCTAATAGGAATAGGTCTTTGTCGCCCAGGTTATTGTAGACGAGGCAAGAACTGCACGGACGGGCAAACCGCAACTCTTTGCGATACGGTCTTTGTCCGGAGTCCCATCCAACTTAGCGTCGAAGGCATAGCAGGTATCCCATCCGGCATCTGCGTTCTTCTGGTTAATAATAGTGGTAGACCAAGCGACGAAATCCCAGGTAGTCCCATCTCCATCGTGCTTGAGTTCCGTGCCATCAATATAGCCGACAATGGGAAGGGTAACCCCCTCGGACACATAACATTTCTGCCCGCTTATCGTACTGACAGTGCAGGCATGACCCTTTTTGGGATCAAGTGCAAGGAATTCAATGATATTCGGCATTCTCCACGCGCTTCCCCAAAGGACACGCGCCGTGTCATATCTTCCACCACCTATGGTAAAATAGTTATTGGGAGAAGGAGAGTTGACTTTCACTGCAATATAATTAGGTCTTCCGCTCAGGTCGGCGCCACCCCTTAAAGAGTAAGAGCCATTATCATACTTACTCTTCGGCTGAGATTCTCCACAGGCATAGCGATTACCCATCTCGTAAGGCTGCTCAGCACCGATATTATAAGGGGCCCAGCCTGTCCCCAATGATTCCGCTGACTGCGTCAGTCCGGTTCTGGTCCAGCAAACCTGAGTAGAATTAACCGTTATGGCGTCAGACACCTTAGGCCTCTTGAGAAGGGTGTATCCGGACATGTCGAAGGTCCCGACCTGGCCGCCCTTGGCGCTAAGATCCATGTCCAAGACAGCGCCGGTGGAAGCGGTAGCATCATCGGAGGTGTCATTAAGAATGGTAACTATGACACCAGTCTTGAGGTTTCCAACCTGCTTGCCGCTATTGTACGACCACGCCCTGGAATAATGATTGACAGCGGGGACGACGATATACACAAGGTCGCCGGCTGCAGAGGCTGTGGAACGTGTAATCGTCCTTGTAGGGATATTTGAATACGGATCGTTCTCTCCCTTGGCATAGATTGTCTCCGCTCCGGAAGCAGTTACTTTGTAATACGCAGGACAGGTGTACTCGATGCATTTAATGCCTGCAGGGAGCTTGATTCGCATAATATAGGAAAGTTTCGTTCCGTTCTCAAAGTCGAAACTCGGCTCGAGACCCTCTCCGTCCGCTACGACATAATTGTAATTGTTGAGCGATGAAAGGAAGCCGCCCTGGTCGGTGAAGCTGCAGTGGATTTCGGTTCCGTGCACGGACGCGTGGCCGCCGAGAACGGCCTTCCAGGTGGTGGAAGCCGTTACGCCCTCGGCCTCGGCCTCAAAGGTGGCTGAGGTGTTGCCCACGCCGTCCACAATGTTGAAGGTGACAACCGTGCTACCGTCCTGGATGGCGTAGAACTTGTCGCCCGCCGCCCATACGGAGCTGATGCCGCCACCGCCGCCGGGGGTATTCTCGGAATAGGTGACTTTGCTGGCGACATTTACGGTCGCCCGGATAATCTGCTTGCCGTCCGAAGGGATGTTATTCTCCTCGACGGGGGTCAATTCGTTTTTGTTGCAGGCGCAGACGGCCGCAAGAAGCGCAATGGCTGTAAAAATCTTCTTCATAGTGCGTCGCTTCAAAAGATTAGTAGTCAGGGAATCCGGCATCCGGATCTTCTTCAATGGTCGGGGCGTTGCCCGAACCGGTCAGGACATAATCGAGGGCCGACATGCAAAACACGCAGATCTGCGGCTCGACATAAGTGTTCTTTTTCATACTGTTATAGTTTTCAAATATTTGCAATTCGACAATTACACTATACTAATAGTTATACACTAAAATCCGCCGCCCCCCTAAAAAATTACTAAATTTACACATGGACTCCGCCAAATCGGGATAAAAATGGGATATGATTATCAGGCATAACATCTTATTCAGACTATTCTCATATGGGAAATATCGGGACCGACATCAAATTCGGATGCGGGTATCGCTTTTCGGTGCCAGGCTTGACTTCAGCACCGGATGCCGTATCAGGACTCCGGAGGAATGGGATTCCACCGGGGAATGTGTGAAAAGGAATGTCAAAGGAGCCATGGCGTCCAATGAGATACTGCGCAGATGCCGGGATACCATGGAACTTGTATTCCGATATTATGAAGTCAACGAGATCATCCCTTCTGTACGAGAGGTAACCGAGTCTTACAAGGCCCGGATTGCCGGACTGTTTCCCAGAAGAATCGCTGAAGCGGATTTTTTTTCGTGGTTTGATGAATTCATTCGTGAATCTTCCACGAAGAAAGCCTGGTCGGATTCGACCCGGTCAAGGATGAAGACGTTCCGGAAGGAATTGTTCCAGTTCGATAAAAACCTGCATTTCAGAGGAATGGATGAGAAAGCCCTGAATCGCTTTACAAATTATCTCCGCGGGCGTTTCAGCAGTTCCACGGTTGCCAAGAAACTGGAATATCTTCGTTGGTTCCTGAATTGGGCTACGGATAATAATTGTCCGGTAAATCCGGCCTTCAGGACTTTTCGTCCAACCTTAAAACAGGCACGGAATCCCGTAGTGTACCTTAACCGCGAAGACCTCATAAGACTTCAGGAATTAAAGCTAGTCAGCCCGTTTCTGGAGAAAGCCAGGGATGTCTTCCTGTTCTGCTGCTTCTCCGGTCTTCGCTATTCGGACGTATGCAATCTTCGGTGCAGCGACATAAAGGATGACCATATTGAAGTGACAACCCTAAAAACTGTGGATAGTCTCTCTATCGAGCTTAATAAAGTTACCCGGTCCATTCTCGATAAATATAAGCGGGGAAATTCTCCAGACGGGAAGGCGCTTCCGTGCAGCTCCAACCAGGCGATGAACAGACGCTTGAAAGACCTGTGCCGGGAGGCGGGTCTGAATGAAGAAATCCGTATTACCCGCTACCGCGGCAACCAGCGGGAAGATACTTATTTCCATAAATGGCAACTGGTATGCACCCATACCGGCCGCAGAACCTTCATCGTACAGGCGCTTTCCATGGGCATTCCTCCCAATGTGGTAATGAAATGGACCGGCCACTCCAGTTATAGGGCGATGATGCCGTACATAGACATCGTTGATTCCACCAAGGCAAAGTCGATGGCTAAATTTGACACATTGTTATAGCCTTTGGGGTACGATTCGGGATACGGTGGGAAACGTTGTGCATTAGAAAGGTGTTTGAGCCGTAATCATACATTCGTGCACGGAACCGAAATCCACTGCGGCTATACCGACCAGGGTGGATTCCTCTCATCGCTCAATAATTACAACTATGTCGTGGCGGACGGAGAGGGCCTTGAGCCCAGTTTCGATTTTGAGAACGGAGAAAAACTCTCCTACATCGTCAGGCTTAAACTGCCCGCAGGTATCAAGTGCATCGAGTACACCTGCCCGGCTTATTTTAAGGTTACCGATAGCGGAGTTACTCAAGTGTACGCAAAGGGTGAGAATGACCCATACAAAAATATCCCTACCCGGACGATTACCTTATCCTCCCTTTCACAGGCCGGTGATCTCGTGTACCTTGTCGTCCCTGCTGTCAATCATAACTCGAAAGCCTGGACATACAACAATAATAAGCAGTATGGCAACATGAGGACAGGTGTAATCGTCACTATGCTCAATAATACTTCTGCTGAGGCAACCTTTTCGAATGGTTCCGTTATTGACAGCGACCTTTCTTCCAAGGGGGGGCAGGTAGGCACCTGGGATATGAGTGCCTGGAGCCTGATAGCAAGACCAAAGCCTTCAGATGCAATCGAGGTTGTTACATCCGATTCTGTCACGGAATCAGACTCAAACTATTATTTCGATCTCACCGGAGCTGATACTTTCTGGGCTCCTTTTAATGTAGGAGCATCTACCCCTGAAGGGAAAGGTACGTATTACGGCTGGGGAGAAATTTCTACTCCCGAAGAGCGTGGAAGAACCGATGGCTACTCTTTCCCGGGCTACTCATTGAGAGGCCAGCCGAGCGGAGCCACTACCAATTACTACAACTACATTTCCGTCTATGCCGCTGTTGAAACACCATCCCTGGCCAGCCGTTATAATACGATACGGGGTGGACGCTATGATGTTGCCCGCGTAAAGTGGGGAAGCGCCTGGAGGATGCCCGGCTACATTGAGGCATACGCTACATGGAAAAAGGCAAGCTGGACTACCTACCGTAAACGGTCAGGGTGGACTCTCTTACGGCGGCGTGTTCCTTCCTGGACACAATGCCAGGAAGGATAATGCAGAATACCAGCCCAAGAGTTTTGATCAAGCCTGCATCTGGTCAGCGGACCAGTTCCAGAGGAATCAGGGCGGTGCCGGCTATGATTGTGCTTATATGGTAGGCAGTACGAGCGGCCACGGTTCCGCTGACTGGTGGCGTGGCAGCATCAAACGTGAATGGGGTATGCAAATCCGTCCGGTTCTCGCCACCTCCACGATCAACGTATCTTACCGGGCCAAGTAAATCTTACAGGAGTCAACTCCTTTTCCGCCCCCGGCACCGCAACGAAAGTTCGGTCCCGGGGGCGGACGGTTTATTCGGTATCGGAAGTAAAAATGTGTATTAATATGATCCGATTCATTCTGCTTCCTCTGCTATTGGCCGTTTTGCCGCTCAGCGCCGCCGCCCAGACGGTATCATCCCCTGCGGGGCCTCCGCGACCTTCCACTCCCCCGACGGCAACACGACAGCGCTCCCGTCAGGCACCCACGAAATCAGTATAAAACTTTCCGGCCGCCCTTGACGCGCACCTGCGCTTCACCTGGAACG
>CADAXR010000053.1 GCA_902791945.1 uncultured Bacteroidia bacterium | reverse complement strand
ACTTCCTGCCCGGACCCGGAGGCCGTCTCCAGGGCGCTTGCAGCCCTTGGGCTGGAAGGCCTTGCGGAAAGGGACATCTCGACCCTTTCCGACGGGCAGTTCCAGAAAGGATGTATCGCGACCGGACTTTCGCGCAGGGCCGGACTTCTTCTCCTCGATGAACCTACCGCATTTCTTGACTACAAGGCCCGCGAGAGCGTGCTGGAGGTCATCCGCGGCATTGCGGATGCCGGCACGCCCGTCATTTTCTCAAGTCATGACATTGCCGCGGCGCTCCCCTTCGCAACACGCGTAGTGGAGCTGCCGTCAGGCCTCTATATGGATTAAAAGCTTACCTTCGAACCAGGGATCAGCGAGCCAGGATGAAACCGGCCAGGTGTGGACAGAGCCCCTGGAGAGGCGGTTACGGGCCATCATTTCAGAAATTTCTTCAGCCACGTCACCTCCTTTGAGGTATAATATCCCCTTTTTGAAACGTCCCTTTACCCAGGGGTAGAAATCGGTAAGAGAGGCCACTGCGCGGGAGACTACATAGTCGAACTTCTCCCCGAGGCTCTCCGCCCTGGCGTTGACTACACGCACATTTTCAAGCCCCAGGGCTTCAGCGACGGCGCCTGCGACTATGGTCTTCTTGCCGACCGAATCGCAAAGAGTGAACGACGCCTCGGGGAAAAGGATTGCTAGGGGAATACCGGGGAAACCGCCTCCGGTGCCGAGATCCAGGATCGACGCGCCGTTGAAGTCAATCCCGGCGAGGTCGGCATACCTTGCAATCGCGAGGGAATGGAGCACGTGATGGAGCTCCAGATTGTCTATATCCTTGCGGGAAATGACGTTGATTTTAGCGTTCCAGTCGCGGTAGAGGGCATCCAGAGCCCCGAAGCGCTCCTTCTGGAGCGGAGTGAGGTCGGGGAACAGTTCGAAAAGAGTCTTCATTTGACCTCCCCCCTAGACATCATTTCGGCAAGCTTCGCCTTGCCGCGGCGGATACGAGTGCGCACCGTGTTGAGGGGAAGCCCCTCACGACGGGCAATTTCCTCGTATTCAAGCTCCTCGATCATATATTTCTGTATAATGGTCCCGTACTTGGGATCCATCTCGGCGATGTATCCGATAAGCCTGTCGTGCTCTTCAGTGGATATGATCTCATCCTCCGGATTGACCTCCGTAAGGGGCTGCTGGCCGTCCTCGGGGACGTCTTTCTTTGAAAAGCCCTCGCGCTTCTCGTCCTCGCGGCGAATGTCGTCGAGGTGGTCGATGGCGGTGCGGGAGGCTATGGTGTAGAGCCAGGGAAGGATGTCGCGTGAGGAGTCGAAGGAGTCTATCTTCTGGAAGAACTTCTGAAAACTCTCGGTCACGACGTCGTCGATGTCGGCCTTCCAGCGGAAAAAACTGGAAAGCCGGCTCCTAAGAGGCTTCTCGTATTTCTCGTAGATGGCCCTGTAGGCGAGCTGGTCCCCCTGCCTCGCGAGGGTGACG
Organism: uncultured Bacteroidia bacterium; assembly: GCA_902791945.1. Taxonomy (GTDB): domain Bacteria; phylum Bacteroidota; class Bacteroidia; order Bacteroidales; family UBA932; genus Cryptobacteroides. The sequence goes on along the minus strand of CADAXR010000053.1, from coordinate 30,724 downwards.
AGTTCGCTGTCGGAAAGGTTCTTGTAGGATGTGTCCATATCAGTGGGCTTCGAGCCAGTTGGTCCCCACCCCGCACTCGACGGTCAAGGGGACGGTAAGTTTGATTACATTCTCCATCTTGTCCACGACAATCTTCCGGAGAGCGTCAACCTCCTCCGGGAAGGTGTCGAAACAAAGTTCGTCGTGGATCTGCAGTACCATCTTCGATCGCAGGCCGGCCTCGCGGATACGCCTGTCGACGCCTATCATCGCAAGCTTGATGATGTCGGCGGAGGTGCCCTGGATGGGGGCGTTGACCGCCGTACGCTCAGCAAGGGCGCGGATGGTCGCGTTGGAGGCTCCAATCTCAGGAAGATAGCGCCTGCGGCCGAACAGCGTCTCGACATAGCCGTTCTCCCTGGCGAAGCCGAGGGTGTCCTCTATAAACGACTTTATGGCGGGGAATGAGGTGAAATAGTCCTCGATGATCCTGGAGGCCTCCTTGCGGGGGATGCGCAGCCGTTCGGAGAGGCCGAAGGCGGAGATTCCGTACATTATGCCGAAATTGGCAGTCTTGGCTATACGGCGCTGGTCGGCGCTCACCTCTTCGAGAGGGATGCCGAATATCTTCGCCGCTGTCGCCGCGTGGACGTCGACCCCGGCCCGGAACGCGCCGATAAGGTGCTCGTCGCAACTCAGGTGAGCCATGATACGGAGCTCGATCTGGGAATAGTCGGCGGACAGGAAAAGGCCGCCGGGACTGCCTGGAACGAAAGCCTTGCGTATCTCCCTGCCGCGCTCAGTGCGGACAGGGATGTTCTGGAGGTTGGGGTTGGAGCTGGAGAGGCGTCCTGTCGCCGTAAGGGCCTGGTTGAAGGTCGTGTGGATACGCCCGTCGGCGGGTGAAATGTACGATGGAAGAGGCTCTATATAGGTCGAAAGGAGCTTCTTGACGGCGCGGAAGGAGAGTATCTCCTCCACGACGGGGCTCCTGTCAGCTATGTCAAGGAGTGTCGCCTCGTCGGTCGGGTACTGGCCGCGGGCGTTCTTTTTGGCCTTGGGATCGAGCTGTAGCTTGCCAAACAGGACGTCACCGACCTGTTTTGGCGAGGATATGTTGAGATCCGGAACTCCGGTCTCTTCGCGGATCGACTGCTCCAGGCTGGCGAGATCTTCACGGAGTCCGTCAGCGAAGGAAAGGAGCTGGGCGGGATCGACCCTGACGCCTGTCCTTTCCATCCCGGCAAGAACCTTCGCAAGGGGCTCCTCCATAGTGAAATAGAGCTTGTCAAGACCGGCCTTTTCCATCCTTTTCAGGACCTCCGAGCCGAGCGAAGCCACTGCGGCGGCTTCTTTCGGGAGGCTCCTTTCTGCAGCGGGAGCGTCGTCAAAGAGCGACGCCGCCGGGGCGCTCTCTTCCAGCGTCACACCGGAGATCTCCCTCAGAAGATCCTCTTCCGCGTGCGATTTCTCAGGGTCGAGAAGGTAGTGCATCAGTGCCACATCGAGCCAGGTCCCCTCCAGGGAGGCCCCGGAGCAGATGAGGAGCGTCGAGAGCCTCTTGAGGTCGAAGCCGACCTTGCGGATCCCCGGGTCCGCGAGGAGCTGCGCCGCCTCCGCCGGGCTCGTCCCGGCCGCACACGCCGTCTGTCCGATGGCTCCGATGGCGAGGCGGACGACGGTGTCGCCGGCCGTTTCAGCAACGACAGAGCAGCAGCCCGCCTTGCGCGCCGCCGCTGCAACCGCAGCGAAACCGGGCTCGGTGAAGGTGAACTCCGTCGCTTCCTGAGGGGTTTCCATCTTGCCGCCAATAAATTTCATCAGGGAGCCGAATTCGTATTTGACGAAAAGCTCCCGGAGCTCAGGCGAATATGCGCCGAGGCGCATATCCTCCGCAGTCGTCTCAATGGGGATATCCGTCTTTATGGTGACAAGGGTCTTGGAGAGCGCCATATGCGGCTGCGCCTCCTCGAAGAGGGCCTTCTGGCGGGGCGTGAGCTCGTCAAGGTGGGCGTAGATATTCTCCACGGAACCGTATTTGGAGACGAGCGCCCCGGCACCGACCTCGCCGACGCCACGGACGCCTGGGACGTTGTCCGCCGTGTCCCCGCAGATGGCGAGCATGTCGATGACCTGGGAAGGTTCCTGTATGGAATATTTGCCGCAGACGGCGTCCTTATCCACGATCTCGACATCCGAGCCGCCCTTGCCGGGCTTGTACTGGAAGATGTGATCCGAGATCAGCTGGCCGTAGTCCTTGTCGGGAGTGACCATATACACGTCGAACCCTTCGGCGGCGCTCCGCACGGCCATCGAGCCTATGACGTCGTCGGCCTCGAATCCCTTTATCATGAGGACCGGCACGTTCATCGCCCCGACAATCTCCCGGAGGGGATCCAGCGCGTCGATGACGAGCTGGGGAGTCGGCGGCCTTGTCCCCTTGTATTCGGGGAAAAGTTCGTTGCGGAAAGTCCCGCCCGGAGGGTCGAACGCCACCGCAAGGTGAGTCGGCGCTTCCCTCTCGATGAGCTCGAGAAGGTACTTGGTGAAGCCGTATAGAATCGACATGTCAGCGCCCTTGGAGTTGATCATAGGCCTTCTGAGGAAGGCGTAATACATCTTGAAAACGAGGGCGTGGCCGTCTATCAGGAAAAGTTTTTCTGCCATAGAAGGATAAGGAGCCCAGTGCTCCGAAGCCCAAAGGTAGCAAAAAAGCAAAAAAAATTTGCGGTTTAATCCAAAAAAACTAACTTTGCAGTCCGTTTTGTCCCCAAGGGGCTTTCGGCAATCTAGAATAATATAAAAAAGATATAGTTATGAAAAGAACATTCCAGCCTTCCCGCCGCAAGAGGGTCAACAAGCACGGCTTCCGCGAGAGGATGTCGACCGCCAACGGCCGCCGCGTACTTTCCGCACGCCGCCGTCACTGCCGCAAGAAACTTACCGTCTCCGACGAGGACAGGTACTAGTCCCTCACGGCGCAGTAAAAGTTAAAAGGAATGACTCCCTATGCGGGCCGTTCCTTTTTTTTTGCTATATTTACGGTAGCAAAATTCTTGTCTGAAATGGCTAAAAATCTGAAAGAGACTGTCTTGAGCTGGATCCGTCCTGTCGGGACCTTCAAGTTCTGGAAAGAACTGGTGATAATGACCCTCGGAATGGCCGTCGGAGCGGCCGGCGTCTATTATTTCCTTATGCCCTCGAAACTCATCATCGGAAGTATCTCCGGACTCAGCATCGTGCTGTCCGAGCTGTTTTCCGGTATAGGCTGGACCGTGAGGGTTTCGACAATCATCCTTATCATAAATGCAGTGCTGCTGGTGCTCGCCTGGCTGCTGATCGGGGCGGAATTCGGGATGAAGACCGTTTACACGGCCCTCATCCTTGGTCCGCTGGTGGACTTCTGGTCGATTGTGCTGCCGGTGGAGAAGGTCATCACCGAGGGCGTCTCCGTAATGAACGACCCCTGGCTCGACCTCATCTGCTTCGTGCTGATGCTGAGCATCTCCCAGGCGATTCTTTTCAACATCAACGCCTCCACCGGCGGGCTCGACATCCTCGCCAAAATCGTCAATAAATACCTCCACTTCGACATCGGCACCTCCGTCACCATCGCCGGCGCCCTTATCTGCTGCTCGGCATTCTCCATCAATCCCTTCCGCCTGGTAGTGATAGGTCTCATCGGCACGTGGATCAACGGTATCGCCGTCGATTACTTCACCGATTCGCTCAACCGTCGCAAGAGAGTCTGCATCATCAGCGACCACCACGAGGAGATACGCCGCCACATCGTCGAGAACCTCGACCGCGGCTGCAGCATCTACCACCTCGAAGGCGGCTACTCCGGCGAGCCAAAGGTCGAGGTCGTCTCACTCCTGACCCAAAATGAATTCGCCGAACTTCTCAACTACCTGAAAGAAAAGAAGTTCGACGTATTCATCACAGCCGGCAATGTAAGCGAAATCTACGGCAGGTGGCACACCCGCAACGACTCCCGCGACGCCTGAGAGGCTCCTACTGCATCTGACGCAACAGCACCTTGATCCCCGGCAGGAGAGCCGGGAGGTTGCTGATATCCGTATCGCCGAAATGGTACGGGATAAGCACTTTCGGCGAGAAGGCCTTTGCGGCGTTGACGCATTGAGGGACGGTCATCGTGTAAGGCTGATTGACGGGGAGGAAAGCGATGTCGATGTCCTTAAGGGCGGCCATCTCCGGAATGTCCTCCGTGTCACCGGCGATATAGATGCGGAGGCCGTCGATGGTGAGGACAAAGCCGTTGTCACGGCCTTTGGGGTGAAACTGAAGATGGCCCTCGGTCGTGTTGTACGCCGGAACCGCATCCAGGCGGATCTCTCCAGGGAGCATGGTGGAGTCCCCGTTTGCGAGAGCTGTCCCCCATCCCAGCATTTCAGCGCAGCGGGCGTTGGTCACAAGGAAGGTCCCTTCTTTCTTGAGCGCCGCAATCGCCTCTTTGTCAAAATGGTCGAAATGCTCGTGGGTCACGAGTATGACGTCGGCCTTCGGAAAATCCGCAGCGTAATCGGTCGGCTTCCCGTACTTTCCTGCAGGATCGACCTGTATCGAAAGACCCTTATATGAAACAGCCAGGCTGCCGTGCTTGATGAGGGTTATTTCGACGGGAGCGCCGGATGCCGTGGAGAACCTCTCCACCTCATAGGTCGTGACCGGCTTTCCCGCCTCGGTCCAGGCAAGATATCCTCCGAGAAGGTTATCCACCTTGAAGCCGCCTTTCACAAGCCTCGCCGCAGCCGCAGCGCTACGCTTCCCACTCCGGCAGTAGACCATCACCGGACGTCCTTTTTCCAGCGTGGAGTTCGCCTCATCCAGGAATCCCGGGCTGAACCAGTCGATATTGACTGCTCCTGCAATGTGACCGGCGGCGAACTCGTCCGCCGTCCGGACATCCACCAGCTGGACGAGGCCGTTTTCCGAAAGTTTATTTTTAAAATCCTCCACTGAGAGGTCCTTGTAACCTCCGGCGCAGGAAGAGAAAATACTGAGAAAAGAGAAGAGCATTACGAGTGTCGGTGTTTTCATTATCTGTCTGAATCTGATTTTCCCAAATGTAAACAAAGTTTTTCAATTATATTTGCAAATGATATGGCAGATTACATCATTCGAGCTGCTTCTCCAGTAGAGCCCATCCAATTGCTCTTCCAGCCTCTCCTGAGTTTTTTGCGTGGAACATAATTCTCTGATACTCAAGGACATCCCATAAGTCTTTCCCCCTAAAATCGAGGGGAAAGACATCCAGCAATGTGCTTATCTTCAGGGCATTACACTCCACGACCCATAGCCTTCACCCGGCAAAAAGCGGTCAAAAAGAGGATACCTATTGTGTGGAAAGAACGGCGAATAGAAAGTTGCCGGCTGCGGGTAATGAGAGCGGTTACGAGAAAACTATTACCGGCGGCGGGGAACAATAGCGGCAGCGAGGAGGAGGAAGAAGACGAAGATGGAGAGGCGGCCGGGGATGTCGCCGAAACGGACGAAGAAGGTCCGGCAGTCGGAGAGGCCGACGGTGCCGGGGAGGGAGGCTTTCTCCCACCATGGGGTGGAGGCGACGATGCGGCCGCGGGGGTCGATGATGGCGGAGATGCCGGTGTTGGCGCTGCGGGCGATCCAGCGGCGGGTCTCAATGGCGCGGAGGGAGGCGTAGCTGAGATGCTGCTTATAGCCGGGGGTGTCGCCCCACCAGGCGTCGTTGGTGATGACCGTCAGGAGTTCCGCTCCGGCGCTCACATATTCGGCGCAGTGCTCTCCGTACACTGATTCATAGCATATTGCACAACCGATGGGCACATCTGTCTCTCCGACGCGGAAGTGGAGGAGGCTGACCGAATCCTGACCGATGTCGCGTCCCATCACGCCGCCGAGCCATTCGTCAATGTGGCGGAAGAATCCCGGATACGGCATCATCTCCACGCCGACCACCAGCTTCGATTTATGATATATGTCAGCCCTGCCGGTGGAGTCGATGAGAACGGCAGAGTTATGAGTTTCCATCCACCGGCCGTCGTACATCTGGCGAGCCGTCTGCGACGGCCTGGGCCCCGCAGGCAGATACGTCCTAGTCGAAGAGCCGAACAGCAGGTTCGCCTCCGGATGCTCTTTCAGGAATCCGACGAACCTCCTGTACGTCGCGCTCACACCGATGTCCTCAGGCACGATGTCGTAGGTAAACGTCTCCGGAGCGAGCAGCAGCACAGCTGTATCCTTACTTGAAGAAAGAGCGTGGCGCATCTGGTCTTCAAGGATGGCGTTCTGCTGCTGCTGGGTGAGGGCGGAGAATTTGTTGTAGGGGTCGATGTTGGGTTGGAAGGCGATGACCGAGAGGGTCCGGCCGGGCTCTTCAGCCCCGGCGCGGGCACCCCAAAGGCACAGCGACCACACTGCCGGGCCCAAAACTGCCAGCACAGCTCCTGCCAAAACCGCCGCCTTCATCTTCGCAGAAAAGCCACCAGCCGCACCGCATGTGGAATCGAAAGAGCCAAAGGGCCCACCACCCTTCGCCGAAAAGCATTTGCCCGCATCGCCGACAGAACCGAAGGCCGTGAAACCAGGCAGAGAGAAGACCGGGCGGCCGCCCCAACGACCGGAGAGGAGAGCGGAAAGCAGGCCGAAGAGGGAGAGGTTGGAGGCCCAGACCCAGAGGGAGCCGCCGAGGGTGCCGATGTACTCATAGAACTGTGCGAGAGGGAGAGTGCGGGCGAAGGCGTTGCCAAGGACTAGCCAGGGCCAGGAAATCTGGGCGGAGACCAGATACCACTTCTCCCAGGCGATCCACGCCGCGGCGAGAAAAATATACGGCAGGGCTGCGCCCTTGGATGCTCCGCAGAAGCGCTTTTTCACCCAGCGGTAGAGGCCGAAGACGAGGGACATCTGGAGGGCGTTGGCGAGGCAGGCGAAGATGCCGCCGCCGATGGTCGCGTTGCAGACCCAGAAGGTCGTGACGGCGTTCCAGAGGAGGAAGGCGGAGTAGTGCCAGAGCCAGAAATGGCGGATGCCGCGGGAGGTCGCCTCGCGATCCATCAGAAGCAGCGGCACGAAGGCAAACAGCATCATCCAACCGCAGCCCGGCACCAGGAACGGCACCGAGGACAGCACCGCGAACAGCGCCGTCAGGACCGGGAAAAGCCATCTGCCGTTTTTAGAAGCCATCCTAAATAAATACTATAGCGCTCTCAGGAATAGTCGTCTCGTCTATCTCAAGCGGCTGCGTGCCCCCGTTAAGACCACGGTTCGCAAGTGTCCAGCATTTTGCCGATACCCCGATTTTGTAGTCACCGTCCCAAATACGGGTCACCACGGCCGTCTTCATATCCTCAGACGGATAGATGGGATCCTTGAAAGTCGCTTCTTCCCATTCGTTATAGAAGATAACCGGTGAGATCTTCCATGCGTGGTCGCAGGGAGAGGTGGAAAAGGTGACGACGTAACTGCCTTCAACAAAGTACAGCTCGTTGTTTATGGCCTCATTGAGCAAAAGGGTGAGAGTGAAATCCACGTGTCCCTCGGCGTGGACGGTGGAATAATCAAACTTCAGGCAGTCGAAATCGGCCTCTCCCCCGGCCGAGCCGGCGGCCAGATATGTCGCCTTCACGAAGGACGATGCGGGGAAATGGAAATACGATTCGTCATAATATTCGCCCGCGGGATAACTGTCGTCATTCGGAGTGGCGTAAATGGTGTAAACCTTGCCTTCAAGGTCTTCAAACACAAAACCGTAGCGCGCCCTTCCGCTCTCGGATGAAATGCGGATAATCCCCTGCTTGAAATGCTCCGCCGTTTTTTCGTCCAGCCAATCCTTTTCCACCCTGCAGTATCCGGCATTCGGGGTACGGTAATACGGAGCCGTCTTCTCCGTCGGGAAGTAAATGTATATGGCGGGATGAATAGATGTGACACCTATAATCAACCGCAGATAGGGCCTCTTTTTGCCCGTACGGTCAACCTCAAGATAATCTGTCTGGGAATATGAGGCATCCGCCGACTCGTCCTCCCTGGAAAACAGGGCGTTGAACTCATCCGCCGACGTGTAATTGTCTTTATATGACTCCACTTCGGCAGCATCCACGCCGTTATCTTTCTTGCACGCCACAACGGCCAACGCCGCCGCCATAAAGACCAATGCCAGTAATTTTTTCATATTCAAAAATCCATATCAATCGCAAATTTAACAAATTCTCGATACAAATTCATATATTTGTAATTCTTGAAGAAACAGAGAATATATGCTTATTGTACTGGAAGGACTGGACGGGTCGGGGAAGTCGACCCAGGTGAAGATGCTGAGGGAATATCTCGGCAAGGCAGTTGACAAGCTGGAGTATATACATTTCCCCCGCTATGAGGCACCCGTGTACGGGGAGCTCATAGGTCGGTTCCTGCGCGGGGACTTCGGGCCAATCGAGGCCGTACACCCGCAGCTGGTGGCCCTTCTTTTCGCCGAAGACCGTCACGGCGCCGGCCCGGAAATCCGGAAGGCGCTCCGTGAAGGCGCGACCGTCCTTCTCGACCGTTACGTCTATTCGAACATAGCCTACCAGTGCGCAAAACTGGACAATCCTGACGAGAGGGAGGCCCTCCGCGAATGGATAATCAACACCGAGTTCGGCGAATTCGACCTCCCGAGGCCTGATATCAACATCTTCCTCGACGTGCCTACAGGCTTTGTCGAGGAGCGCCTCGCCTCGACCCGCAAGGGAGCCGACCGCAGCTACCTCGAAGGAGCCTCCGACATCCACGAGTCGTCGATTCTCTTCCAGAAGCAGGTCCGTGAGATCTACCTCCGCCAGGCGTCCCTGGACCCGCGCTTCCTCCGGATCGACTGCTCCGGAGAAGACGGCGCGATGCTCCCTCCTGCAGACATCCACGAAAAGATAGTGTCCACCGTCAAGCCCCTCCTCGGATGAAACCCCTTCCAAAATCCATACGCCGCACTGCCGCCGTCCTTATCGGGCTCACATTCTTTGTGAGCGGGCTCCTCAAGTTAGCTGATCCGGTCGGCACAGGCCTTATCGTAGAAGACTACCTCAAGTTCTTCCACATGGGCTTCCTGAAGGGGGCGGCAACGGTCCTCGGGGCCATCCTCGCCCTTGCCGAGGGCATCGTTGGCGCCGCCCTCGTGACAGGTGTCGCGAAGAAGACCTCCGCATGGGCCGCGGCAGGCCTCACGGCGTTCTTCACGGTAATCTCGATCATCCTCCTTGTCGCCAATCCCGACATGGACTGCGGCTGCTTCGGCAAGGCCATAAAGCTCACCCACTTCCAGACCTTCATCAAGAACGTCGTCCTTGTCGTCCTGTGCGCAGTGGCCTTCCTTCCTCCGGGAAGCGAAAAGGCGAGAAACGGACGCCTGGCCGCCTTCATTCTTGAAGCGGCCGGCCTCGTCGCCGTCCTTTTCTACAGCGCTTTCAGGCTCCCTTCCATAGATTTCACAGAATTCTCCCCCGGGACCGAGCTCCTCGCATCCGCAGACAACGACTACCAGGCTGAAGACGGCCTTCTCGCCGTGTCCCTCTACGAGAGAAACGGCCAGACCGGAGCTTTCGCAGAGAGCCGGCTGCCGGACTCCACATGGACTTTCGTGACCCGCGACACTATTGAACGCAACAACATCCGTTTTCCCGAAGACTTCGCCCTGCTCACCTTCCACGACGAGGCCGGCGACGCCCGGGACGAGCTTGCCGTCCTCGGCAAGGTCATGGTGTTCTCGGTGCCTGCCCCGGACGCGCTCAGCCCCAAGAACTGGTCTGTCCTCGCCTCTTTCCTTGACAAGACCCTCTCCAGGGGCGTCAACCCGCTTGTCCTTGTAACCGACGCTTCCTGCAGCGCCATCCCCGTGACAGTAAAGCCGTATATCTTCACTGCCGACCGCAGGACCCTCCTCAGCCTCAACCGTTCCAACGGAGGCGCGACCTATTTTGACGACGGGATGCTCGTCCGCAAGTATTCCTATTACACATACCCCGACGACAAGCACCTCGACAGGCTTGTCGACAGGGATCCGACCGACCTGGCCATCACAGCCGTCAGCCGGGGCCGCATCCGTGCCCACGGCTACCTGCTGTACGCCCTTGCCATAATGATACTGCCTTAGGTGAGTGGCACGGAGATTGACCATATACGTTGCGGGCCCTGCACGGCCCTTTTAAATGACAAATTGGCAGATATATGATTAAGAAGACAAACTGGATGTCCCCTTCAGGGACTGAAGTCAATATAATTCCCGTAATGCAGGGCGAGCCCATGCAGAAGGTCGACACTTCGGAGCTTCCGACCGTCCTTCCCATCCTTGCCCTCCGCAATGCGATCGTATTCCCCGGGACTGTGTTCCCCGTGACGGTCGGAAGGGAAAAATCCATAACCCTCATACGCGAAGTCGAAAAGTCCGACGGACTTCTCGGCGCGGTCCCGCAGACCGACGTCCAGGTCGAGGATCCGGGAGAGGCCGACCTCTTCCATTTCGGAACGGCCTGCCGTATAATCAAGACCCTGGAGATGCCTGACGGATCGATTACCGCGATCCTCCAGGGGCTTTCGCGTATCGAGCTCAAGAAAGTCATACGCCTGGAGCCCTACCTGTCGGCGGCCGTCAAATACCTTGAGGACTACATGCCCGACGTCCCGGCAAATGAGATGAAAATGCTGACCGAGACGCTCAAGGACAAGGCTTCCGGCGTCATCCGCGGCTCCTCCTTCGCCCCGAAGGAGGCCGTCGGCGCCCTGCGCTCGATCGAGGACTTCGAGTTCCTCGTCAATTTTGTCGCGACATCCATCGAGGTGGAGGACTTCCAGAGGAAATCCACCCTCCTCGAGACGGGCGACATCAAGGAGCGCGGCATGGCCCTCCTGTCCCTTCTTGACAACCAGCTCGAACTGATAAAGATCAAGCAGGAAATCAACCAGAAGGTCCGCAGCGACATTGACCAGCAGCAGAGGGAGTACTTCCTCAACAACCAGCTCCGTACCATCCAGGAAGAGCTTGGAATGGATTCCGACGAGGATTTCCGCAAGTTCAGGGAGAGGGCCGAGAAGAAGAAATGGCCGGAGGAAGTCAAGGCTATCTTCGACAAGGAAATGGCCCGTCTGGAGAAATACAACCCCAGTTCGCCGGACTACAGTATCCAGTTCAACTACATCCAGTTCATGCTGGACCTCCCCTGGGGCGAGATGTCCGAGGACAACATGGACCTCAATAATGCAAAGAAGGTCCTCGACGCCGACCATTACGGCCTTGACACCGTCAAGGAGAGGATTATCGAATACCTCGCCGTCCTCAAGCTCAAGGGCAACATGAAATCCCCCATCCTCTGCCTCTACGGGCCTCCCGGAGTCGGCAAGACCAGCCTCGGCAAATCCATCGCCAAGGCGCTGGGGCGCAAATACGTCCGCATCTCCCTCGGCGGCATGCACGACGAGGCCGAAATCAGGGGCCACCGTAAGACCTACGTCGGTGCCCTCCCCGGCCGTATCCTCAACGGCATCCAGAAGGCCGGGACTTCGAACCCCGTCATCGTCCTCGATGAGATAGACAAGCTCGCGAGCGACTTCCGCGGCGACCCTTCGTCCGCCCTCCTCGAAGCCCTCGACCCCGAGCAGAACTCGACCTTCCACGACAACTACCTCGACATCGACTACGACCTTTCCAACGTGCTCTTCCTCACCACGGCAAACGGGATTTCCACAATCCAGCCCGCCCTCCGGGACAGGATGGAAATGATCAACGTGACCGGATACCTCGCCGAAGAGAAGCAGGAGATAGCTAAGCACTTCCTCGTGCCGAAGCAGCTCTCCGAGCACGGCATCGACAAAGGCGCCCTCAAGATAGACAAGGCCGCGATCGGGATGATCATAGATGAATACACCCACGAATCCGGAGTCCGCGGTCTCGAGAAGCAGATTGCGAAAATCGCCCGCGTGACCGCGAAAAAGATAGCTCTCGAGGAGGAATGGCCGTCTGTCATCACCCCGGAGCACCTCAAGGAGTACCTCGGCCTCCCGACGGCCTTCCACGACAAGCAGAAGGGCAACGAAGGCCCCGGCGTCGTGACCGGCCTCGCCTGGACGGAGCTCGGCGGAGAGATCCTCTTTGTCGAAAGTTCCGTGTCCAAAGGCAAGGGCGCGCTCTCGATGACCGGAAACCTCGGGCCTATCAGTACATCAAGGCTCACCCCGAGATGGCCAAAATCACCTCCGAGCAGTTCGCCGAGAAGGACATCCACGTCCACGTGCCTGAAGGCGCGACGCCGAAGGACGGCCCGTCCGCCGGCATCACTATGGTGTGCTCGATGGTCTCCGCCCTTCGCGGAGAGGGCCTCCGCAAGGGAGTTGCCATGACAGGCGAGATGACCCTCCGCGGCCGTGTGCTGCCCGTCGGCGGCATCAAGGAGAAGATCCTTGCCGCCAAGAGGGCCGGCGTCCACACCATCGTCATCAGCGAAGACAACCGCAAGGATATAGAAGACATCAAGGAAATCTACGTCAAGGGGCTTGAATTCATCTATGTCAAGACCATTGACGATGTAATCTCCTTCGTATTCGAATAATGGACGTCAGGATAGAACAAAGCTGGAAGGAGGCCCTAGCGCCGGAATTCGGGAAGCCGTATTTCGAGCGTCTGGTAAAATACCTCCACGCCGAGAAGGATGCCGGGAAGACCGTCTATCCTCCCGGCGGGGCCATTTTCAAGGCATTCGAACTGACTCCGCTCCCCGACGTAAAGGTCGTCATCCTCGGCCAGGACCCGTACCACGGGCCCGGCCAGGCGATGGGCCTCTCCTTTTCCGTTCCGGAAGGGGTACGCACTCCCCCGTCGCTGAAAAACATTTTCCGTGAAATAGAAACGGATCTCGGCATAAGCCTTTCCGGCAGTCCGAACCTCGAGAAGTGGGCCCGCCAGGGCGTCCTGCTCCTCAACAGCATCCTGACGGTGCGCGCCGGCGAACCCGCCTCCCACAGCCGCATCGGCTGGATGGAGTTCACCGACGCCGTGATAAGCACCGTGTCGGCCCGCTGCAACGGGGTCGTCTTCCTGCTCTGGGGCGGATTCGCCCGGAGCAAGAAGGCCCTCATCGACACCTCGCGCCACAGCGTGCTGGAAGCCGCCCATCCCTCGCCCCTCGCGGGAGGCGCCTTCTTCGGCTGCCGCCATTTTTCCAAGACCAACGAAATTCTGATAAAAGAGGGCAAATCCCCCATAGACTGGAGTTTATGAAAAAAACAGCTCTTTTCCCCGGATCGTTCGACCCGTTCACTGCCGGACACCTCAATATTCTCCGGCGCGCGCTCACGATGTTTGACGAAGTGATCGTGGCCGCCGGCATAAATCAGGACAAGCCGGGCTATTTCGACACCGAAAAGCGCCTGGAGATAATCCGCAAGGCGACCGCCGGCATGAAAGGCGTCCGAGTCATCGGATACGACAACCTGACCGTCGATACCTGCCGCGCCCTCGGCGTGCGCCACATCGTAAGGGGTGTCCGCAACATGATAGACTTCGAGACAGAGCGTTCCATCGCGGATGCGAACCGCCGCCTCGCCCCGGACATCGAGACTATCATCATCCCGACCGCACAGGAGTTCGCCCACATCTCCTCCTCCGCCGTGCGCGACATCCTGCGCCACGGAGGCGACTACTCGGCCTTTATTCCCGAAGGAGTGGAGTTATGAAAAAGGCAGCGGTCCTCATCATCTTTCTTGCCGTCTCCCTGAGCCTCACGGCCCAGGACCTGTCCGAACTCGGCGGAAAGCTTGAGGAATACACCGCCGCCATCTCCGGCGAAAGCGTCCGCGTAAAGAATCAGGAATGCGATTTTCTAATCTCGACCTGCCAGCTGCCGGAGACCCGGCAGTACGCCGCACTCCGGCTCTATGAGCACTACACCGGCTCGAAACTTCTCGGCGACGAGGACGTTGCGGTCCACATAGCTTCCGAGTGGTTCCTATCCGGCAAAGTCCCTATGAAGACGGAAGCCGACCTCCTCCAGGCGAAGCTTTTCGTCCGCCTCAACGGAAACCTTCTTCTCGGGATGAAGGCCCCGTCAAAGGTATTCAGGGACGAAAACCTGCTGGAGCAGTCCGCTCCCTCAGAAGGGCGCTGCAGCGTGCTGTATTTCTACGACACCTCGTGCTCGTCGTGCAAAGTGGAGACTGCAAGGCTGGACGCCTTCGTGAGGACTTCCACTCTCCCTGTCGACTTCTATGCCATATATACAGGCACTGACGAGGCCGCATGGGCCCGCTACAGGGCGACCTCCCTCCGCGGAGGCTTCATCCATCTTTTCGACCCTTCCGGCGACGCCATCCTTGACTACGGAGTCGTGAAGACGCCGAGGATGTTCCTCATCGCAGCCGACGGAACCATCCTAGGGCGCGGCATAGACACCCCGGCCCTCAAGGCCCTCCTCGAGAAGGAATTCTCGGACGAAGCCTACGAATACGGCAGCGACGGGAGCACGGCGCTGTTCAGCGAACTACTGGATGATTCCGCAGGCGCTGTCGACGTGCTTGCCCTGATAGAGACAATCCGCGGAGAGACTCTCGCTAAGGGCGACACCCTTTCCTGGAAGCGTCTCACGGGAGACCTTCTCTACTACCTTGCCCCGAGAAGAGGCGAGGGTCTAAAAATGGGCGAAGAACGCCTTGTAGAGAAGATTCTCGCAGAAGATTTCCGCACTTCGCCTGAGGACTCGGCGGCGGTCATCCCGCTGGCGCTCCTGCGCCGCGACCTCCTTTCGAAGGCCCGCGTCGGCACCAAAGTACCCGCCATTGCCGTCGAAGGGAAGCTCCTTCGCCGGGGCAAAGCGCCCCGGGAGGGGACCTTCCGCCTCCGCCGCCTCCGCAACGCCCGCATCACCTTCTACACTGAAGGCTGCGCAAGCTGCCGCGAGACCCTCGCCGAAGCGGACTCCATCGCCGCCGCGACCCGCCTGAAGGTGCTCACCGTCGACGTGGATGCGCTGCCCGAAGCCCAGGCGCACTCCGCCCTCGACGCCTTCGACCTCTCCACACTCCCCTACACCTTCACCGTATCCCGAGGCAAAATCTCCCGCCGGTATCTATAAAAAAAAGACAGGCTCTTAATCAAGCCTGTCTCCGTTTTCAGTGAAGAATTCATTTTGCAGGACGTGGAAATCCGAGATTTCCACGAGTTCTATCTTGCACTTGTACTTCTTGCGCCACTTGGTAAGATAGGAATTGAACAGCCCTCTGCGGAGGTAGGCGCCGAGGATTGGCCCTGTCTTGAGAACAAGGCTCTTCAGCCCCTTCTCTCCGACGTAGAAAGCTATCTTCCTTTCAATTTCTTCATCTATGACCGCAGACGAACGGATCTTTCCGGTGCCGTGGCAGAGGGGGCAGGTCTCCGAGGTGTTGATCTCGGTGACGGGGCGTATCCTCTGGCGGGTGATCTGCATGAGTCCGAACTTGGTCAGCGGAAGCACGTTGTGCTTCGACCTGTCCGACTCCATCAGATCCTGCATGTACTTGAAGAGGGCGTTCTTGTGTTCGTTCGTCTCCATGTCGATGAAATCGACGATGACGATGCCGCCCATATCGCGCAGCCTGAGCTGCCTTGCGATCTCTTCAGCCGCGAACTTGTTGACCTCGAAGGTATTCTCCTCCTGGTCCGTAGTCTTGGCACGGATGCCGCTGTTTACATCGATGACATTGAGGGCCTCGGTCGATTCGATCACAAGGTACGCGCCCTGCTTGAGGGGAACGACCTTGCCGAAAGAACTCTTGATCTGGCGGGAGACCTCGAAATGGTCGAATATCGGCTTGTTGCCGTCATAGAAATGGACGATCTTCTCCTGCTCCGGGGAAATGAGGGAAATGTATTTTTTAGTCTCCTCGTAGATTTTCCTGTCGTTGATGTGGATTGAAGAGAAAGAATCGTTGAGAAGGTCCCTGAGGACCGTCGTCGTCTTCGAATACTCGTTGAAGAGAAGCTTGATGCCTTTGTCGACCGCAATCTTCTTCCAGGAGTCCTCCCACTTAGTGATGAGGGACTGGGTCTCCGCTACAAGGATCGCGGCTTTTTTGCCTTCGGCCGCAGTGCGGATGATGGCGCCGTAATTCTTGGGAAGGATGCTGCGCACGAGTGTTTCGAGCCTTCTGCGCTCTTCTTTCGAAGCGATTTTCTGAGAGACGCTTACCTTCTCTGCGAAGGGAAGCAGTACAATGTTTCGTCCTGCCAATGAAATTTCCGCAGTGAGCCTTGAGCCTTTCGTTGAGATCGGTTCCTTGACGATCTGCACCACCATCATCTGGTCTTTCTTCAGGATCTCCTCGATGCGGCCCTCCTTGGGAAGAGGGGCGCCGATCCGGATACCGGAATAGAGGTCACGAAGGTCCGTATTGCGGTTGCTCCGGCGGACGAATTCGTCGAAGCAGTCGAAATGCAGACCGAGATCGAGATAATGGACGAATGCCTCTTTCTGGTCGCCGATGTCGACGAAAGCAGCATTCAGGGCCGGCAGGAGCTTTTTCACCCTTCCGAGATAGACATCTCCGACGGTGAATCCCCGGCCCTCAATGGACTCTTTGCTCAGTTCCACAAGCCTGTGGTTCTCCATCAGGGCTATGTGGACTTCCTTTGACGTTACGTCAACGATAAGGTCCTTGTCCGGTTTTTCAGACTCCATAGGGAAATACAGTGAACATTGATTACAACAGAGGGGCCGTCCGGATATCCCGTACAGCCCCTTTTCATTCAGACTGCAATGTCTTTAACAGACAGTGGGAAGATTACTTCTTCTTGTGTCTGTCCTTGCGCAAACGCTTTTTGCGTTTGTGGGTAGACATCTTATGTCTCTTTCTTTTTTTACCGCTAGGCATAATTGGGGTTTTTATGGTTTATTTCGCCTTGACCGCCTCGAGGAACACTTTCGCGGGCTTGAAAGCCGGGATGTTGTGTGCCGGGATGGTCAATGTAGTTTTCTTGGTGATATTTCTCGCCGCCTTCTGAGCCCTGTGCTTGATGATGAAGCTACCGAAGCCACGAAGATAAACCGGTTCCCCTGCGATAACGGAATTCTTGACCGAAGCCATAGCGGCCTCGATAACTGCCTGAACCTGAATCTTTTCGATGCCGGTCGCTTTTGCAACCTCATTCACAATCTCTACCTTTGTCATAATAATAAACTTTTAAATTTGGGTTATAAGTAAACGTAGTGTTTCTCTTTTGGGTGCGCAAAATTAGTTCAATTTATTTAAAATTCAAAATTAAATCGCTTTTAATCAAAGCCAGCCATGATTTTATCGAGAATCCGGCGGTCTTTTTTGGTGGGTCTTCCGGTACCTCTGTCACGGTGGAGGAAGATGTTTTCATGAGGGGCTTCAAGCTTTGCGCGCTCCTCCTCCGGAGTAATGTCCTCCGCATATTCAGGGACGAGCGAAGCGCCCACACGGTTGCCCAGAAGCCGCTTTACGCGCCACGACAGGGTCACGGCGCCCTTACGGACGTTCAGGATGTCTCCGACCTTCACTTCGCGGGAAGGCTTCGCTATGTCCTCCCCTACCCTCACCTTGCCTCCTTTGCAGGCGTCAGCAGCCTCAGAGCGCGTCTTGAACGCCCTTATGGCCCACAGGTACTTGTCGATTCTGATGTCGTTTTCCATAACTATATTCCTTTTAGGCGAAGTGAGACTGTTATTTTGAAAAGCTACGGGCCTCCGGCCCTATCCCTCCCACTGACGTGGGCCCCTCCCATTCACGAAGACATGGGCGTCTACGGCTTTTCAAAATAACAGTCTCACTTCGCCGATGATACATCGTCAAGATATGAATCCGGCTCCTCACGGGCGCCGGCGATGACTTCGAGGAGGACGGTCCCTTCGGCGGAGGGGCCGAGGAGGAAGTCGCCCATGCCAGCCGGGACGAGGACGAGCTCGCCCTTGCGGACAGCGATGTCGCTGCGGCCTTCTTCAGTCGCCGAGGAGGATCCGTCGGCGCTCTTCACTACAAGACCGCCGGAGAGGCAGTAATAGATGCTGAAAGTGCCTCTCGGGCCGCTCTCGATGCGGAGCGGGGTCTCGAGTTTCATCTCGCTGATGCGGAACTCCGGGCGGTCGGAAAGGAGGGCGAGGCCGTCCTTCCAGGCCTTGACGACCGGAGCGGCGCCGCCGGAGCTGTAGCGGATGAGGTCGAAGGCCTCGTCGAGGTGCTCGCCTGCGGAGCCGTCGTGGGAGACGAGGGTGAAGTCGAGGTCGGAAGCCTCCGAGACCTCGACGATCTTTATCCTGCCGGATGCGCCGTAGACGAGACCGGGAAGGATCTCGAAGCAGTCGCCCTTAGAAGGTCTGAACGAGCGCAGACGCGACGCCGGACGGCTTCCGATGCAGCCTTCGTAGAACGACGAGGCGTCCGTGTCCTTCTCGAACCCGATGGAGATTTCAGAGCCCGGAGCCGCTTCGGCGACGTACCAGAATACGGTCTTGCCGAAGGCGTCGTAGCGGGCGGCGGCGGTCTCGTCGTCGGCGGTGACAAGAAGCGGAGTCCGGCCTTCGACCTCCAGCAATTTTACCGTAACGGGAAACTGAAGTCCGTAGTAGCTGAACGAAGCCTCTCCGACCATGTCTTCGAGGAAAGTCTCCATAAGCTCGGCGACGGTGTTCGCTCCGAGCCAGCCGGAGTGGACCATGGTGCTCATCTCGGCAAGATCTGCGAGAAGCCAGGTCTCTTTGCCCCAGGGCATTTTTCTTTCCGCCGGGAGAAACTTCAGCGGGTAAAGTCTGTTGTTCTGTTCCATAGTACAAATCTACGAAAAATCCGGTGATTTTTGTACTTTTGCAAAAGTATGGAGACAAAAAAAGCATTTGTACTGGCCGCAGGGCTCGGGACGAGGCTCCGGCCGCTGACGGATTCCAGGCCGAAGGCCCTGGTGGAGGTCGCCGGGAAGCCACTGGTTTACCATATTCTCAAAAAACTGGAATCCACGGGCTTCGACAGCATAACCGTCAATGTCCACCATTTCGCTCCGATGTTCGCCGCTTATCTCGGAAAGGAGTTTCCGGAGGTCAATGTCTCCGACGAAAGCGCGGAGCTCCTCGACACCGGCGGCGGCATTCTCCACGCCAGGAAGTTCCTCGAAGGCGGCCCCTTCCTCGTCCACAACGTAGATATCTTCTCCAACCTGGATCTCCGGAGCATACCTCTTGAAGGAGTCGCGACGCTGGTCGTCAGCGAGCGCGACTCGTCGAGGCACCTGCTGTTCGACGGGGACATGCGCCTCGCAGGATGGGTGGATGAGCGCAGCGGCGAAGTCCGCTCCCCTTACGGAGCGATCGACCCGTCGAAGTACCGCCGCCTGGCGTTTTCCGGCATACACCTTCTCTCCGACGCCATATTCCCCCTCTTTGAGGAATACGGATTCTCCGGCCGCTTCTCCATCATCGACGCATACCTCAGAATATGCGCGGAGCACCGCATCCGCGGATTCATCCCCCCGGATTTCAGAATACTTGATATCGGAAAAATAGACGCGCTTGAACGCGCGGCAGATTTTTTATAGATACTCCCTGTAGAGCCTGACCGTACGGACGGCCTCCGCCACGTCGTGGACGCGGAGGATGTCGGCGCCTTCCTGCAGCGCCTTCAGGTGGACCACCTGAGTAGGCGCCAGGGCCTCGTAGGGAGTGATACCCAGGGGGCTGTATATCATGCTCTTACGGGACACTCCGACAAGGATTTTCCTCCCGAAACGGCGGAAGTTCGAAAGTCCGTCGAGGAGGGTGTAGTTCTGCTCCACCGTCTTGGCGAATCCGAAGCCGGGGTCGAGTATCCAGTCGGACACTCCGGACGCCCGGTCGGCAAAGCTGTCAAAATACGACAGGACGGCCTCCACTATTCCCTCCGGATACTGCGCCAGGTCCCGCATCGTACCCGGATCTCCCCTTTTGTGCATGGCGACATACGAAAGATTCTCCGCCACGACGATAGGGAGCATCGCAGGGTCGTCTTCCCCTGCCGATATGTCGTTGACGACTATCCTCCCCGCTACCGAAAGGCAGCGGCGGACTATCTCCGAACGCGTCGTATCCACGGAAATCGTGAGAGAAGGAAACGCCTTTCTCACAGCGGCGAGGGGTTTTGCTATCCGCTCCCACTCATCCTCGAGCGAGACGGGAGCGGCCCCCGGCCTCGTGGACACTCCGCCGAAATCTACCATCGCAGCCCCCTCGGAGACCATCTTCGCAACTCTCTCCACGACCGCCTCCGGCTCGCTCACCCTGCTCTCTCCGTAGAATGAGTCCCCGTTGAGGTTCACGATCCCCATTACCTGTATTTCCCTGTCTGTCATATCATTTTAAGTTTCATAACCGGGGTGCTGTTGTCTTCAGGCTACGAGCCTTCGGCTCTATCCCTCCCATCTTCGATGGGCCCCTCCCACTCACGATTGCGTGGGCGCAAACGGCCTTCAGACAACAGCGCCCCGGTTATTCATTTTACATATAAGAAATGGCGGCCGAAGCGGTCGAAGGCGGCTCTTTCGAGCATTTCGCGGTCGTCGGGGTGGGCTATGGAAATCATAAGGCGGGCCCTTTCCTGGAGGGACTTGCCGTAGAGATCCACGGCGCCGTATTCGGTGACGATCCAGTGGGCGTCCGAACGGGGGGTGACGACGCCGGCGCCCGGGTTGAGAGCATCGACGATCTTGTTCTTCCCCTTGTTGGTGCGGGAGGCGAAAGCCGTGACGGACTTGCCGCCCTCGGACATCGTGGCGCCGCGGACGAAGTCCAGCTGGCCGCCGGTGCCGGAGAAGATGCGCATGCCGATGGAATCGGCGCTGATCTGGCCGGTGAGGTCGACCTCCGTGGCGGAATTGATCGCGATCATGCCGGGATTGGAGGCGATGACCCACGGATCGTTAGTGTATTTGATGTCCTTCATGAGGACGTCGGGGTTGTGGTCTATAAAGTTGTAGACGTCGTTGGAGCCGAGCAGGAAGGAGGCGACGACCTTGCCGCGGTCGACCTTCTTGCGCGAGCCGTTGATGACGCCGCTGCGGATGAGCTTGAGGATGCCGTCGGCGAACATCTCGGTGTGGAGACCGAGGTCGCGGCGGTCCTCAAGGCAGGCGGCGAGGGCGTTCGGGAGGGCGCCGATGCCCATCTGGATGCATGCCCCGTCGGGAACGAGCTCGGCGCAATTGCGGCCGATAAGCCTCTCGGTAGGAGTCGGCTCGGCAAAAGCGGCCGTGACAAGGGGCGTATCGTCCTTGACGAGGAACTCGAAGGCGTTGAGGCTCACGAGGTCTCCGTAGGCAAACGGGACGTTGGGGTTCACGACGGCTATCGCATGCTTTGCGGACTCGACGGCCGCGATGGAGCAGTCGACGGAGGTCCCGAGGGAGACCATCCCGTTCTCGTCAGGGAGGGAGACCTGGACCATCGCGACGTCGCAGGGAAGCGCGCCGCTGCGGTAGAGCTTCTGCGACTCGCCGAGGTGGACCGGCAGATAGTCGGCCCAGCCGGCGTTGACGTTCGCACGCACGTTCGGGCCCACGAAAAAGCCCTGGTCGAAGAAAATGCCTGCATAGCGCTCCTCGCTGTAGGGCGCGGGGCCCTCGGTGTGGAAATGGTGGAAATGGAGGTCCTCGACTTCACCCGCATCGGCCCTCCTGCAGAGGGCGCTGATAAGGGCGTGGGGAACGCTGGCTACACTGGAAAGGTGGATATGGTCACCGCTTCTGACTACCTTTACCGCCTCGTCGGCGGAGACGAATTCTTTTTGCATTTCTTTCTCTAAATAAACGACAGGCCCATGAACACTGCACCCTGGATGTCAGGGGAAACGGAAATCTCACACTGTAGCGAATCGCCGATGCCGGGCCTGATGAGGTCGAGCGAACGGGATATCTGCCCTGCGAAGACAAGCTTGCTTATACCCAGGCGCTTCAGAAGCGGAGCGGCGCCCTCGGCGAAGCTCCTGCCGGCGGCCTCGAAGGCGGCCTGTGCCGCTTTGTCCCCCTCGCGTGCCCGTTCCGAAATCTCCTTCACGTCGATCTCCTCAGCGGAACCGTAGGCCGCGATTATTCCCCTGCGGGAAACGAAATCTTCCAGGATACCTCCCTTGTAGGGCTGGTTCCAGAGGCTCTCGGAAGGCCCTCCGTCGGCGTTTTTCGCAATCTTGCCGCCGGAGGCGTAAGAGAAGCCGAGGCCGGTGCCGAGGGTCACGAGGGCGACGTTTCCGGTCCGGAGGGCCGGGTCGGAAACGATGTGTCCGAGAAGGGCGCAGTTGACATCGTGCATGAAGGTCATGGGGATGTCACTTCCGAGGAAATCTTCGAAACTCATCCCATAGACGGAAGCGAACTTGTGTTTCATAAGGAAACGGCCGGAGGAATAGTCGAAGGGGCCCGGGACGTCGGCCGCGAGGTCCGACACCCGCATTCCGAGATTGGCCGCGTTGCCAGTCTGAATGGCTATGGATTCACGTATGGCGCCGATAATGTCAGCGGCGCTTCCGTCCGATGGCATCGGGACGGAGGCGAAGGTGCCCTCTACGGGCCCTGCGCCCCTTATGCCGAGGCTGCTCTTGAGGAATGTACCTCCGACATCAAACAGTATCCGGCATTCAGGAAGTGATTTTTTCATGTCGATTGCTTAAATTTAGTGCAAAACTACACAAAAAATCGTGATTTTTCTATATTTGCGTCAATATCCGGAAAGACCATCGAAAATGCACACAAGGGAAGAAAAACTTGAAGCCGTAGGAAGGCTGCTCGACATAATGGACAGGCTCCGCGCCGAATGCCCGTGGAACGGGGAACAGACCCACGACTCTCTCCGCCAGCTGACCCTGGAAGAAGTCTTCGAACTCTCCGACGCCGTCCTTTCCCACAACGACTCCGACACTGAAAAAGAGCTCGGAGACCTCCTCCTCCATATAGTATTCTACGCCAAAATCGCCGAGGAGAAAGGCCTCTACGACATAGCGGACATCGCCTCCAGGGAATGCGAAAAGATGGTTTTCCGCCACCCCCACGTCTTCTCCCGCAGTGGCAGTGAAGGCGTCGATGCCAAGACCGTCTCCGAAAACTGGGAACTCCGCAAGCTCAAGGAGCGCGCCGGAAAGCACATCCTTGACGGCGTCCCCGAGTCCGCTCCCTCCGTCCTCAAGGCCATGCAGATCCAGCGCAAGGTCCGCGACGTCGGCTTCGACTGGGAGTCCCGTCCCGACGTCTGGGCCAAAGTCCGCGAGGAGATCGCGGAGTTCGAGGCCGAAGCCCGCGCCCTCGACGCCGCCCCTGCGCCGGAAACCTCTAAGCCAGCCGATGCGCCTGATGCCGCCACCCCCTCCGACAGTCCTGCCTCCGCCGCCCCCCTCTCCTCTGCACCGGACACCACCACGCCACCTGGCAGCACCTCCGACACCCCGGCACCGGCCGCCACCACTCCCGCCGCTGCCGCAGGCACGACGGCCTCCGCACAGGAGCGCGCGGAGGAGGAGCTCGGCGACGTCCTGTTCGCGCTCATCAACGCGGCGAGGCTCTACGGCATCGACCCGGAGGTCGCCCTGAGCCGCACGTGCCGCAAGTTCCGCCGGCGCTTCGACTACCTCGAAGACCGCACCATCCGTTCCGGCCGCCTCCTCCGCGACATGACCCTCCCCGAGATGGACGCCATCTGGGAGGAAGCCAAGTCCCGGGGCCTCTGACGGCCCCTGACGGCTCCTGACGGTCCCTGACGGCATCGTCCCCTCCAGCCTTCCTGCACTCCAGCCTTCCTGCACCCCAGTCCTTCCTGCACTCCAGTCCACCCTGCCGGCATCGCACTTTTACGGTTTCCGGCCTGCCACCGTTACTGCTCATGCATTCCGCTGCACGGTCAGTAACAAAAACCCCGGGAAATCGTATCCACTCATGCACGCCAATGCATGAGCAGGCACACCAGCACTAGAATGAAATGCCAAATTTTACGGCGGGCCCTACAGCAGGTTCCCCGACTGCCCCGTTGGAATGCAGTCCAACTTCTCCACAAAGACTGAGCTTTGGTGTCAGTTTGTAACTGAATCCAAAATTAGCCTCAACCAAATAAGAGAAATGCTCAAAAGCCAGCGTAGACATTCCGACGGAGCCGTCCACCAGCAGCGAGAGATTGTTCTTTTCCTTAAAATATGCCTTGTAATTTACGAAAACAGGGATAATGGGATAGGTCACGAAACACCATATACCCAGTCCCATTCCAAGATAATGAGTATGATTGAAACGGTAACCTCCCACATACGTTACTCCACCCATCATCGCTATATCTCCCCTTTCGTAAATGACGAACGGGAGAGCAAGCGTGACGTCCACATGACTTTGAAATCCTTTTTCTTAAACAACTACCTCCGGCGACAGCCCCTGTTCAATATCATATTCGGAACCTGCTTCCTGGGCCCTGACCGCAACAGAAAAGGCAGTTGCCAGAAAAAAGCAGCTAATAAAAAAACGACATAACATACTCTCAAACGTATTTATGGCAAACACTGTCAAAAATAATAAAAAACCTTAAAAGAGTATAAAAAACATAAATATCTGCATTCTGGAGGGAGATTCTTATTGGACGTTGCAGATGAATGTTTTATGTTTGAGCCCGGCGGCCATGGGTCCAGAGATGGTTCGCAGATGCAGTATGAGAAAATTTTATTTTCTGAGTTCGTCGCATTTGGAGGACAAACTCCTGTTTCAAGACGACGAGGACTACAAGGCCGGGATGAACTATGTGGCAATTGCCGCATTGCGGGCTGGCGTTGAAGTTCTGGTTTTTGTCCTGATGTCCAACCACGTACATTTTATCCTCTGGGCGAGGGATGCCGATGCCCGGATTTTTTCCGAGATATTCAAACGTCTGTATTCCGGGTACTACAGGAAAAAATATGGTATCGACCATCTCCTGCGGCGCAACAACGTTGACTGCCGCGAGGTCCCGGTCCGGGACGAGAAGTTGATGAGGGCAATCGCATATGTCATAATGAACCCCGTAGCGGCAAACATCTGCCTGTCTCCGACTACATACCGCTGGGGATGTGGGGCAAGTTTCTTTTCCTCCCGTCCCCTGAAAGGAAAGTCCCTCTCTTCCATGAGCGTCCGGGAGAAAATGAGATTTCTCCATAGCAAACAGGCGCCCGATGTTGGATGGCTTCTCTGTGACGAAGGTTATATCCTGCCGGAATCATTTATCCGGAAAGACTTTGTAGAATCTCTTTTCGGGACCGCCAAAAGATTGAACTTCTTCTTGATCAATTCCGCGAAAGCGAAAAAAGCGACAGACACGTGGGAACATATCCAGCCGTCTTTTCAGGATCAAACCCTCATATACGTAATGAGAGATATTTACTCCTCGGTATTTAGAAAGTCCCGCTGGGAAGAGTTGTCCATCAGTGAGAAAGAACGCCTTGTCTACGAAATGCGACGGCGCCTCGGCCCCGACCCGGTACAACTCTCGCGCGTCTTGGGCGTCCGGCCGGATGAACTCTCAGAAATCATTTCCCGACTATAAAGACCGCTCATGCACGCCAATGCATGAGCAGGCACACTGAATCTCAAGAAGGCACTCCCGGGACTCGGATGCACAGGGTTCTCAGAAGACAAGGGCGAAGGAGAGGGCGGCGGAGGATGTGACCGGGTCGAAGGTAGGGACGGCGAGGAAACCGGGACGGCGGCGGGGCCGCTCGTGGGCGCGTTCGCCGGACAGAGGGAAGGCGCGGCGGAGGCGGCGGAGACGGCATTTTTCGGCGATATTGTCGGCGAGGCGCTGCTCAAGGGGAAGCAGCCAGTAGCCGATGTGGGCGGAGAGAATGCCGATGCCGGCGCCGGCGAAGGTGTCCGTGATCCAGTGACGGTTGTTATAGACCCGGAGAAATGCCGTGGCCAGGCCCATCGAATAGGCGGCAAGTCCGAACCACGGTCCGTATTCGATACGTACGATCTCGGCGGCCGTGAAGGCCACGGCGGTGTGGCCCGACGGGAAGGAGTTGCGGGTGCCGGAGCCGGGCCTGGGCTCCCTCACGGTGTATTTCAAGGTGTTGACCAGCACCGCTGTAGTCGCATATGCCGTCACGGTGACAAGCGCCCTGTCGCGGAAATTGTGGCGGGTCGGGACCCCGGTGAAACCGAGCCCGAGATCCATCGCAAGAGGTACGAACTGCAGCACGTCGTCCACCCTGCAGGGGCCTCGCCGTATCTCATTCATCTCTTCTCCGACCATGGTACGGAATCCTGTCCCGAACTGCGTACCCACCCCGATGCTGCCGGCGACAATCAGCGCCGCCGGAGCGATGAGCTGCGTCGGGCTGAAAGATGTCGGGCGGGCCTTCATCCAGGAGGGCTCACCCGGGTTGTCCCCCGCTAAAAGACGCAGGGGACAGACCAGGAGAAGGATGACGGCTATAGCGGCGCAGCGGCTCACAGAGTGCCGTACTTCTTGCCGTAGGAGAGCATCTGGCCGAGATAGTCGTCGCAATAGACGATTTTGTAATCGACCACCTTGTCGCCTTTAAGGACCGGAACGATGTCAGGGTTGACGAAGCCTCCATAGGGTTTGAGACCGAGGGCGGCGTAGCGCTCGCGGACCTCCTTGTGGAGTTCCGGGTCGATGTTGACGGCGTACTTCTCGATGAGGGCCTTGCCGGCGGCGTAGTCGCCTTCGGACTTGATGCGCTGGACCTCGGCGAGAAGCTCGGCGAAGAGGCCGCGGAGAGCCTCGAAGTCGTTGACGACGAAGTAGGTCTTGCCGTCGCGGACTTTCTTTTCAATCACCTTGTCCGCGGCGCCCTTTTCGAAACACCACTCTGCGATGAGCTTGCGGTTCTGCATGTGGGCCTCGGTGTTGGGGCGGCCGAGCTCGACGCGGGTGAACTGAGTGAAGAGACCGTTACGGATGTAGCTGGAATATTCGGCCTTATAGGCGTCTGCAGAGGGTACTATGCCGAGCTCGATGAGCTTCGGATCGGCGCAGTAGTAGAGGCCGAAAAGATCGGCGCGGGCCTCTTCGAGGGCCGAGGCGTATTCGCCCATGGCCGTCGTCGAGACGCCGGGAAGAAGCTGACCGGAGCCGTGGCCGAGGCATTCGTGGAGGTCGGTGTGGATGGCGTCGGCGAGGCTGCCCCAGGTACGGGAAAGTTCCTTCTCTTCCTCCGAGTAGGCGAACTCGTCGAGGACGTTTTTAGGGGACTCCTGCGCTGCCTTGTCGTAGGCATTGGTGATATTGGCGATGGTCACGGACTTGGATCCGTGCTCCTTGCGGATCCAGTCGGCGTTGGGGAGGTTGATGCCGATAGGGGTCGAGGGGTAGCTGTCGCCGGCAAGGCAGACTGCGTTGATGACCTTGGCAGACACGCCCTTGACTTTCTCCTTGCGGAAACGGGGATCGACAGGGGAATTGTCTTCGAACCACTGCGCCTCGGCCGAAAGCTTTTCGGTGCGGGCCGAAGCCTCGAAATCCTTAATATTCACATAGCCTTCCCAGCTGCCCTTGCGGCCGAGCGGGTCGTTGTAGTCCTCGACGAAGCCGTTGATGAAATCCACGGTGCCTATCGTGTCCTTGACCCATTCGATGTTGAACTCGTCCCACTTTCGGAGGTCTCCGCTCCTGTAGTATTCGACAAGAAGGCCGAGGGCCTTTTTCTGGATGTCGTTCTCGGCAACGTCGGCGGCCGCCTCGAGCTCTTCACAGATCTTTGATATGGCGGCCGAATAGATGCCTCCTACCTTCCAGGGTTCTTCGCGGATGACTCCGTCTTCCCCTTTGACGACCTTGGTGTTGAGACCATAGGATATCGGTTCCGGATCGGAAGGGTCCTCGATGCCGGCGTAATAATCCTCGACTTCCTTACGGGTCACTCCGTCGTAGAAATTGACGGAAGAGAGGGCGACGATGTCGCCTTCAGTCGAGGTGGAACGGCGCTGGAGGTATTCTCCGCGGCCGTAGATGACATCGAGCAGCGCTTCTCCGTCCGCTACGCCGACCGCATTGAAGAGGGACTCGAAATACTCCCTCGGACACTCGGGGAAGAATTTGTCCTCAGCATAGTGATGGTGGATGCCGTTGGAGAAGAAAAGCCTCTTGGCATAGACCGTGAAGTCTTCAAAGTCACGGCAGGTACGGTCTCCCTTATAGTTTTCGAGCACGTATTCTATGGCGTGGCGGATAGGAATGTTCCACTTGCAGTTCTGGTCCCAGAGGATGTCACGGCCGTACTTCGCCGCCTCGGCGAGGTGATAGGCATACTCTTTTTGCTGAAGCGAAAGGGCCTCCCAGCCGGGAACCTCATAACGCATGACCTTAAGGTCCGCAAACTCGTCGAGCAGATAGTGGAATTCACCTGCGTCTTTCTTTTCACCGCAGGAAACCGCCGCGGTCGCAGCCATAGCGAAAATGCACATTTTTAAAAACCTTTTCATAATTCTTTTTCATTTGCCCCGCAAGATAAAAAATTTTTTCCTATATTTGAGGACGGAAACGACGCAAAACTGAAACCACTCTAAACCAATGTTCCATATGAAAAAGTACATCGCTGAGTGCATCGGGACCTTCGTCCTGACGCTTCTGGGCTGCGGAACCGCTATGTTCCTCGGCTGCACAACCCCTGCAGGTGTCGTCGGCACCGCAATCGCTTTCGGTCTCGCCGTAGTCGCCATGGCCTACACCATCGGCGGCATCAGCGGATGCCACATCAACCCTGCGATCACCCTCGCAGTGGCTATCTCCGGCCGCATGAGCTGGAAGGACGCCTGCGGCTACTGGGTCGGCCAGATCCTCGGCGGCATTATCGCCGGCGCGGTTCTCCTCCTCCTGACCAAGGTTGTCGCGGCCCCGGATCTCACCGGAGCCCTCGGTTCCAACGGCGTGGCTAATGCCGGAGGCCTCGGCGGCGCCTTCCTCGTGGAAGTCATCGCAACCTTCATCTTCGTCCTCGTCGTGCTCGGTACGACCGACGGAAAGGTCGGTGCAGGCAACTTCGCAGGCCTCGCCATCGGTCTCTCCCTCATCCTGGTCCACCTTGTGTGCATCAACCTCACCGGGACATCGGTGAACCCCGCCCGCTCGATCGGTCCCGCCATCTTCGCATGCGGCCAGGCCCTCAAGGACGTCTGGGTGTTCATCGTCGCTCCGCTCGTCGGCGGCGCCCTCAGCGCAGTCGTCTGGAGTGCAATCGCCCCCAAGGCCGAGTAAGCAGACCGGCATAAATGAAACCCGCCGTGCGGATTGTCGCGCGGCGGGTTTCTTTTGCCCCGGGCGCATTTTTTTGTATATTTGTCTTTCGGTATGACACTTTTTCTTACAGGAAGCCCGACACGGTACGGGGAAGACAGGTTCACGGAGGACAACGGGTTCCTCGTGAGGGTTCGCGAGGCGCTGCGGGAGGTGACCGGAGGGGCGGCTCCGAGGGTGCTCCTAGTGAGCGCGGCCCCCGACGACAAGGCCTTCACGGACTCCGTCCTCGAAGGCATGTCGCTCTGCATCCACCGCTCCGGCATCGACACGGCAAGCGTCACGATGCTCGAGAGGAGCAACGCCGGAAAGGCGGCGGAGCTTGTCGCCGCTTCCGACTGGGTCATCCTCTGCGGCGGCCACGTACCCACCCAGAACCGTTTCCTCCACGAAATACGTCTCAAGGAAATCCTCCGGAAGTTCAAAGGCGTCGTGATGGGATGCAGCGCCGGCTCCATGAACTGCGCCGGAAGAGTCTATTCCCACCCGGAGCTGCCCGGAGAGGCCGTCGATCCGGCCTATAGCCGGTGGCTGGAAGGCCTCGGTCTTACCGAAATCAAGCTTATCCCCCACCTCGACCAGGTGAGAGGCGTAGTCCTCGACGGGCGCAGGCTCTTCGAGGACGTGATCTTCCCCGACAGCTGGAACCACCGTTTCCACACCTTCCGCGACGGCGGATATGTCATGGTGCGCGACGGCAGAAGCCGCCTTTTCGGCGAAGCCTGGGAAATTTCGGCCGGCGGGATGCGGAAAGTCTCAGAAGAAAACAAATCCTATTCATTTATGAATCTAATATTCATCTCCCCCCATTTCCCGCAGACCTACTGGCATTTCTGCGCCGGGGCGAAGCGGAACGGCGTCAACGTGCTCGCCATAGCCGACACCGACTACAATAACCTATCCCCCGAACTCCGGGACAGCATAACCGACTACTACAAAGTCAACAATCTCGACGACTACGAAGAGGTGTACCGCGCAGTCGCATGGTACGTCCACAAATGGGGCAGGATCGACTGGATCGAGTCCAACAACGAATACTGGCTCGAGCAGGACGCCCGTCTCCGGACCGACTTCAACATCAAGTCCGGCCTCCAGAACGACCGCATCGCCTTCGTCAAGAACAAGTCGGAAATGAAAAAATGCTACGCCCTCGGAGGCATTCCGACGGCGCGGCAGATCAAGGCCTCCGAAGGCCCTCGTGCCGTAAAGGCCTTCACCATCCAGACCGGATACCCCGTCATAGCCAAGCCCGACAACGGCGTCGGCGCGACAGGCACCGCCAAAATCTCCTCGGAAGAGGAGCTCGACGCCTGGTTCGCCGCCCACCCCGACAACTATGGCCTCTATGTCATAGAAGAGTTCGTGACCGGCCTTCTGGTGTCCTACGACGCCATTTTCAACTCCAGGATGGAGCCCGTCTTCGAGAACAACACCGTCTTCCCCACCCCTATAATGGACATTGTCCATGGCAACCTTGACACCTGCTACTGGACCAACAAGACCGTCCCCCGCGCCCT
>CADAXR010000052.1 GCA_902791945.1 uncultured Bacteroidia bacterium | reverse complement strand
CCCTGAAGAACCTCCGGGGACTTATACAGACGGACTCCTTCAGGAAGCTGTCCGAAACTGCCGTCAGTCACCTCTACGAATGGTTTGTCATCGGCATCAGGGTCATTCCAGGGCCATTCCTCGGGGAGGCCGTCATCCTTCTGCGAACAGGCACAGGCTGCCGCCAGCGCCAGGGCAATCATATAAAGAACCTTTCTCATATCTAAATCTCAAAGCAGTCTGCCACATAGGCGCCGATGGCCTGGGCATGGTGGTCGTAATAATAAACATAGATGCGGTACCCGTCCCTTGAAGGCACTATGGCAACATCTCCGGCGGCGCCGAAATCAGAATTCGTCGCACCCTTTTGGAAAATGGGGATAGCGTCGTTCTTGAGGAGGGCCGTCGCAGATGTAGGTTCGGTCACCTCAAAGAAATGGAGTCTGGGCTGGATGGACCATTCCGGGAAATGGCTCACTCCGAACAGGGCCAGGTAGCGGCCGCCGTTGAAGGACTTGAGGTCAAGGCAGTTGGGGTTGATGGCCCAGTTGCCCATAAGTTCCACCCAGTTGTCCCTGTCTTTGCCGTCGATGTAGTGGAGTATGTAGCAGTCCTGGCCTCCGTGAGTGATTGACGGATCCGTGTTGCCCTCATAATAATCCAGGAACCAGCCGTCCCTGTCAGGAGTCACGGAAGCAGGGACGACCGTCGCGAAGTTGACCGGAGCTGCCCCCCAGCCGAGACCGAAGGGCGCGAAGTCCTTCACGTGGACCTCGTCGGAGACAACGCCTCCGCTTACCGTAAGGTAGCATATCGCAGACGTCGTGGAGAAGCCGGTGATACCCTCTGACGTGAACACTATCACAGCGTCAGATGAGATGTCTCCAAGCACCTTCATCCTGTGGCCTATAGGGAACCCGAGAGGATTATCGAAAGTGTGAAGCAGCGTGGGCGCTGTTTCCGGTGAATCCGTGGCCCAGATGTTCACAGTCTGGGATTGCAGAATAGGGACGGTGGTGCCGTCTTCTTTTTCATAGTCCATCATGACAGGCGCATAGTCGCACAGGAGGATGTGGCCGGCATCGTCGTTTGCGATGCAATCGGCGCTGGCAGAGCCAAGCACCATCTCGCCCTTCTTGCCGCCGGTGAAGGCATCCACGATGAACGGGGCGCGGCCTTCGCCGAGACCGACAAGGATCTGGCTGTCTATGCCTGCCAGGGAGACATAGCATTTATTGTTGTAGTCAGGAAGTCCTACCATCGTCACAGGGTCCACGTTGCACAGCAGTGCGACGGACTCCGGACGGATCCCCTGTCCCATGAGGGCGGGAATCCCCTGCTCGACATCGTAAGTCCTTGAGGTCACGCCATCATGTGCGGTGACTGTCACGGTCGCTCCGGTGTTCAGGTCGTACTTGTTTCCTGCGCTGTAGGTTTTGCCGTTTACTTTTGAAATCTTGGCATGAGGAGCCACCTGACCGATTATGTGGACAGACGAGATATCGTCAAGATATGGGATGAGTATCTTCCCGGTGTTCTCATATATCACGCAAGATGTCTTCACCTCGTCAACCATCAGGGAAAGCAACCTGCAATCAGTTGATTTGAAGCGTTTCCCGGTAATTATGAACTTGTGGCTGACGCCCTGGGGGTCGGTAAGGGTGAACTCATTGTCCTCCATGAGATCCAGGACACCGAGTTTAGGGGATATCTTCCAATTGGGCTGAAGTTCCGCCTGGACACGTAGTTTCATCATATAGATGAGAGTCTCGTCGTTTGTGGCTTCAGGGTAATAGAATGGAATGGGAATTTCGTACCTTTCGGCATCGGGGTCAGTCACTATGAGCCGGCCGAGCTCCTGCTCTGCGTACTGACCTTCGGTGATGATGGCAGACAGGCTGGTAAGCCCCTGCCTGGAAGCTGTGGGGGCCACATATTCAGGTTTGTGGCAGGCCGCCAGAAAAAGCGGCGCGATAATCCAGATCAGATACTTTTTCATACTACTTCCACTCATCATATTGTTCTACTTTGGAGTTTGAACTGAGTTCGCTTTCCGGGATGGGGAAGCGGTACAGCCTGGGAGTGAAACTGCGGTCCTGGTCATCGACAGAGACATAGGAATATCGGAACATCGTCCCTTCCTGCTCTATCTTCAGGCCATGCTGCTGATATCCGGAAAGTCCTTCGGGATAGTCCTTGTCGGCCACCTCCCAGCGGCGAAGGTCCCAGTAGCGCTGGCCCTCGAAGGCCAGTTCCACCTTCCTTTCCTGGACGATGGCCTTCCACAGGGCATCGCCGCCTTTGTCGGTATAGGGCAGGCCCACACGGCCACGCACGGCCCTCACGCCCGCGTTCGCCCCGACGGGATCATCCAGCCTGTAGCAGGCTTCCGCCCTGTTCAGGAGGACTTCGGCATAGCGCAAAAACGTGAACGGATGTGCGCCGCCGGAAGAGGTGACATCAAAGTTTTCATCCACGTTCTTGCGCAGGTAATAACCGGTGACGGTCCTGCCTTTGGGCTCCTTATCGGTCTTCCATGCAGCCCAACCGTCCGTTCCGCCGACATAAGGCTCAAGCGTACGGTCTTTCCACTGGCACCCGTTATACAGGATGGAAGCCTGGAAACGCGGCTCAAGCTGCTCATAAGGAGGAGCGACAGTCGAACTGGAATGCCATCTGCTCCAGTCCGGGAAACCGCCTGTAGCAAGTTCGTAACTTTCAACCATCTCCTGGGTGGGAACGGCGGATGCTCCGCCCTTCATGTCATTGACCGCAAAGTCGCCGCCAGGCGTGTAGGTAGCGTCAAAGCTATGGGTGATGCCCTTGGAGTAATCGAAGGTGTACTGGAGAATCGCCTCGTTGTTGCCAGAGGCAAGCGGCTTGGCGATTGCGTCGGCATAAGAGGGCTCAAGGCTGTAGCCAAGTTCGGTCACCTTGTCGGCCGCAGCCAGTACGGCGTCATAGCGTTTTGCATAAAGCATCGCCCTGGTGAGCAGGCCGTAGGCCATGCCACGGTCCATACGACCTTTTGCAGCAGACCTCACCGGGAGGTTGGCTGCGGCAAAATCGAGATCGGCCTGGACAAAGTCCCAGGCGGCCTCTTCGGTACTAAGAGCCATGTCCTTGGAGATGTTCTCCAGATGTTCGTCATAAATGATGACATCCTTGTAGCGTTTGACCAGCTCAAAATAGAGGAACCCCCGTACGAGGCGTATTTCCGCCGCAAGGCGGGTCTTGTCCTCCCCGGACATCTGTCCATAGGAATACAGATAACTGAGGGCTTCGTTTGTCTCACGGATATTGGTATAGAGGGATCCCCATTTACCAAGATACACGTCATAAGTCTGAGCCGTGACAGTCGTCCCGCCGTAAGAGATATACGATGGGATATATGCCATGGCGTTGAAGTTGTACGATGTGTATTTGAGTTCGTCCGTAAGGGCTTCGGTAAGGCCCAGCTGGGTAGGCCAGGCATTATAGTTCCAGAAGAAGGTGAACAGGTAGTTCACGGAATACTCAGCGTTTTCGGTGCTCTCCCACATAGTGCGGGAAGATACGCTGCTGGTAGGCGTCAGGTCAAGGACGCCTTTGCAGGCAGTAAGAAGAATGGCCACTGACAGTGCTGCAATTATCTTTTTCATTGTTCTTCCTCCCATGCTAGAATGTTAGGGTAATGCCGCCCATCAGCAGTCTCTGCTGCGGGTAATAACCGTTGTTGACGCCGGGGGATTCCGGGTCGATACCCTCGGGAAGGCCGTCAACCGTAAAAAGGTTCTGACCTTCCGCAAAGATGCGGAAAGTCTGGATTCCGATTTTCTGGGTCCACTTCTTGGGGAAGGTGTATCCGAGCTGCAGAGTTTTGAGCCTGAGGTACCTGCCGTCGCGGATCCAGAAAGTGGAACTGAGGCCGTTGTCTCCGCCATGATTGGTCTTTGCCAGGGTCAGACGCGGGAATGTCCCGTCAGGATTGAACTCGCTGTAGGCGTTCTGTACAAGGAAAAGCGGAGAGTTGCCGCCTTCCTTGAAAGTCTGGGTCCAGATGGTGTTGTCGTCGTTGTCGTTGTAATACGTGCCGGTGAGAGACACGTCGAACAGGGCTCCGCCAGTGAACTGGGCGTTGAGGTCTATGCCCTTCCAGCCTATGTTGATATTGAGGCCGAAGGTGAGCTCAGGACGATTGCTGCGTCCGAAGAAACCCTTGTCATCCTCATCGATTTTACCGTCACCGTTGAGATCGACGTACCGTATGTCCCCGAGGTTGGGGCGGGTGCCGTACCACGAAGCTTCTTCTATCTCCTCCTCGCTCCGGAAGAGTCCGTCGGCCTTCCAGCAAAGAATGCTGCCGTACGTTGTCCCGCTCACTTTGCGGTAATCTACGATATTGGGGTCGTCGTTGTACTTGAGCCAGCGGGTCTTGGAATAGGTGACGGTCCCGGTAAGTTCATAGTAGAAGGGGTCTCCTGCAAGATCGAAGTGATTGCGGTGGCGGACCAGGATGTCGATACCCCTGGCGTCGATCGAATTGCCGTTGACCCAGGTGGGATAATACCCGCCCATCGATGAAGGGAAGCCGGTGCTCTGATATGTCAGGATATCGTAGGTGTAGTTGTAGAAACCGTCTATCTCCATCCCGAGAAGTCCCTTCCAGAAAGAGAAGTCGAGACCGACATTCCAGCTGCGCGTCTTTTCCCAGGTAAGGTCTGTATTGGCGATGCCGTCAGTATAATAGGTGGAGGTCACCTGGGTGGGGCCGCCGTACTGGCCGATGGCGATATTTCCGCCCTTGGCATAAGTACTGAGGAACGCGTACTCGGACACGCTGTCGTTGCCGAGAAGACCGACGCTGGCGCGGA
Source organism: uncultured Bacteroidia bacterium (assembly GCA_902791945.1). Lineage (GTDB taxonomy): Bacteria > Bacteroidota > Bacteroidia > Bacteroidales > UBA932 > Cryptobacteroides. The sequence continues at coordinate 10,623 of CADAXR010000052.1, read as the reverse complement.
GCTTAAGGTCGTCAATCCAGCTGATGTCTTTCATAAAGCCTTCCCTGGATATTCTCCATCCGACAGAGGCGGAGGGGAAGAAGCCCCAGCGGGTCTTTGCCATGCCGGCGAACTTGTAGGAACCGTCGTAACGGCCAGTGAATTCGGCGAGATACTTCTCGTCGTAATCATAACGGGCCCGGAACACAAAGCCCAGGCTTCTGGAAACGCCGCTCCATCCGCTTACCGGAGAGTTGGACGCGACGCCGTTGGAAAGTTCAGCCAGGGAGGTGAACGGCAGGGCCTGGGCATAAGCCGCCAGGCCGTTGCCCTTGTACTGACGGAATTCCGCAAGGGCCAGGAGGTCGAGATTGTGTTTGCCGAAAGAATTGGCGTAGTTGATGCTCCCCTGGCCTACAACCTGGTAGCTGAAGGTCACGCCTTCGCCAAGGTTATTGACATTGTCCGAGATGTGGGGATTGTCCGTACGCTGCTGCCAAATCCAGCCGGTGTCAGTACGGACTCTCTGCATCATGGTATAAGGAGTGCTGAGGTTCTTATTGTGGCTCTCTGCGAAAGAATACGATCCGGATGCCTTGAGTGAAAGTCCGTCCACGTGCGGAATGCGGAATTCAAGCGAGGCGTTGACATCGGCCTGGACGCTTTTGGTTTTCTTGTAGCCGGACTCATAAATGGCGGCAAGGGGACTCACCAGGAAACTCTGGTTGTCCTGGACTGCTCCTGTATAGAAACCGTTGTATTTCTCCGGCAGATATGGATGCATCTGGACGACCTGCCTGGCGACGGAGAACCAACCGTTCTCCGTGTCGCCGGAGTCCGAACCGCCGGACAGGAATGCGGGTGTAGAACGCTGTCCCAGTACGCCCGAAACGCCCACTTTGTAGCTGAAATACTTGGAAAGGTCGCCTTCAACATTGACCCTCACGTTGTACCTGCGGTAATTGAACCTGTCGATGTTGCCTTTCTGGTCCATCAGACCGATGGATGTAAAGAAACGGGCCTTGTCTATTCCACCCTGTATGGTGACGTTGTGCTTCTGGGTAAGACCGGTGCCGAAGACTTTCTTCACATAGTCCACATTGTCCCAGCCGTCACGGCCTTCACGCATTGCCTGTATGTTCTTCTGAGTAAAGTAAGGGACGTAATCGGAAGACCTTTCTATTTCCCCGTTTGCAAGCTGGTCCATCATCTGCGCCACATTGTAGTAATAGGCAAACTGGGGACCGTTCATGAACTTTGGAAAGTTGGCGTTCATCGATGCGCCCACCGAGCCGTTGTAGGTCACGCGGACGCGGCCCTTGTCGCCCTTGCGCGTGGTAACGATGATGACACCGCCGGCGGCCTGGAGGCCGTACACTGCTGCGGAAGCGCCGTCCTTAAGTACGGATATGCTCTCGATGTCAGCCGGGTCGATGTCGTTGATGTTGCTCACAGGGAAGCCGTCCACGACATAGGCGACATTGTAAACGGAGCCGCGGATGCGCAGCGACGCCTGGTCGAGGCCGGGCTCACCGGATTCCTGGACCGAAGAAATACCGGCCAGCTTACCAGCCAGCACCTGAGACACGTTGGTGGCAGGGGCCTTGAGGAGTTCGTCACCCTTGATAGCCGACACGGCGGCCGTAAGGGTCTCCTTCTTTGCAGTGCCGTAACCCACCACGACGACGTCTTCCAGATAGAGGGCGTCCTCGGTCATACGGACATTTATGGAGCCGCTGCCGTCGAAGGTAAACTCCTGGGTTCCGAGGCCAAGGCATGAAAACTCGATGACGTCTCCTTTGGAGGCTTTCATTGAGTAAGTGCCGTCCGCGCCCGTCATAGTGCCGACGGACGTGCCTTTAATCATAACCGTCACGCCGGGAAGCGCCGCGCCGGAGGCATCCGTAACCTTGCCCTGGAGCGAGCTCTGGGCAAGGGCCGGAAGCGCCAACATCAGCAGCGCAGCCAAGGCTGTCGTTATTCGGATAAAACCTTTCATATTTATTTATCTGCAATCTCCTGTAAAATGGTGCCTATCTGATAGAGTCCGCGGGGCACATGGAAGCAGCCCTTCCACTTGCCGCCCTTGAGGGGGAGAAGCACCTCTCCCCTGCGGTTGAGGTAGCCGAACCACTCCGGATAATCCTTATCCTTGAAATGGGTCCAGAGGTAGTCGTCCAGCTTCAGGAACCACTCGAGGGCCTTTTCGTTCCCTGTGAGCTGATAGCCCTTGATCATGCAGATCGCACTCTCGAGGTGTACCCACCAAAGCTTCTGGTCCCACTCAAGTTCCTGGGGGGGACAGCCCTTGCGGTCCATGAAGTAGAAGATGCCGCCGTACTCGGGGTCCCAGCCGTAGTCTATGACGCGGAGAGCGATCTCCATACTCTTGTCTATGATATCCTGCCGGTGGAGACGGATGCCCAGGTTCATCATGAACCACAGGGCCTCCAAGTCGTGGCCCGGATTGATGCGCCGCCCCTCGAAGCAGTCGATGAGACTTCCGTCGGGGGCAAGGTTTTCCACCATCACGCCGAGGTCCGGCTGGTAGAACACGTCGAAGACCTCGTGGAGGGCTTCGTCTATTGTCTTGTCCAGCAGCGACTTGTCTTCGATGATAGGCTCGATCTCCAGCGCCATGTTGCAGATAATCATCGGCAGGGCGAAGTCTTTCATCGGCCTTGTCCCGGGAACAGCCTTGAGCCACCTCCCTTTAGGATTGTCCCTGCGTTCAAGAATGCGCTGGAAAGTCTTACGGGCAAGGTCTGCCCAATGCTCATCTCCCGTCGCGACAGCCAGCTGGGCGAACGCCATGCAGGCGAAGGTGTTGGAGAATATGTTGTAGGGGGCGATGATAGGCTTGCCCTCGCGGGTCAGCGAGAAATAGAAGTCGTAGCCGCCGTCGTGGCCGTACTTTTCCAGGAACTCCGCTCCCTGCCTTGCGCAGGAGAGCCACTCCGGATTCTTCTCCACCTTGTTGTACAGCATGGCGAACATCCACACTTCCCTTCCCTGAAGCCAGACGAACTTGTCGGTGTCGAAGACGCTGCCGTCGCGGTTCAGGCATGTGAAATAGCCTCCGAATTCGCGGTCCTGGGATTTTTCGAGCCAGAAGGGTAACACGCGGGAATACAGTTCGTCACTGTAACGCACCGCCATGGCGGCAAAATCCTGCTTGGTCATAGTTTTAGTTGTTATTGCAGCACAAAAATAATATTTTTGTACAAGAAAAGAAACAATGAATAACACTAATGGAAAACCGCAGAGACTTCTTGAAGAAAAGCGCAATGGCCGCCGTGGCCGCGCCTCTTCTGGCTTCGGCCTGTAAATCAAAGGGGAATGACAAATGGGGGATCGAGCCCGACCCGTCCATAGATTCCCCGCTTATAGTAACCAAGGGCGACGCCCTGCCGATAACCGGTACCTTCCTGGACGAGATTTCCCACGACATTCCCCATCAGAACTGGGGGGAGAGGGAGTGGGACCGTGACTTCCGCTACATGAAGGCCATGGGCATCGACACCGTAATCGACATCCGTTGCGGCTACCGTAAGTTTATAACCTACCCCAGCCCTTATCTTTTGAAAAAAGGCTGCTACATGCCCTCCGTGGACCTTATCGACATGTTCTGCCGTCTGGCCCGGAAGTACGGGATGAAGTTCTGGCTCGGCCTTTATGACAGCGGGAAATACTGGGACACCGGCGACATGAGCTATGAAGTCGAGTCCAATAAATTCGTAATTGACGAGATATGGGAGCGCTACGGAAGCAAGTACTCAAGCTTCGGCGGCTGGTACATCTCCGGAGAGATTTCCCGCGCGACCAAGGGGGCCATCGAGAGCTTCCGCACGATGGGCCGCCAGTGCAAGGAGGTCTCCGGCGGGCTGCCCACTTTCATCTCCCCCTGGATCGACGGCAAGAAAGCCGTGGACGCGGCAGGCGGCAACCTCACAAAGGACCAGGCCGTGTCGGTGGCCCAGCACGAGAAAGAATGGGACGAGATTTTTGACGGCATCCACGAATTTGTGGACGCCTGCGCCTTCCAGGACGGCCACATAGACTACGATGAGCTCGACGCCTTCTTCAGCGTCAACAAACGCCTGGCCGACAAATACGGCATGCAGTGCTGGACCAATGCTGAAAGTTTCGACAGGGACATGCCTATCCGCTTCCTGCCCATCAAGTTTGACAAGCTGCGCATGAAACTGGAAGCGGCGAAGCGTTGCGGCTACGACAAGGCCATCACCTTCGAATTCAGCCACTTCATGAGCCCCCAGAGCGCCTACGCCCAGGCCGGTCATCTCTATGACCGCTACCGCGAGTATTTTGGAATCTGAATTCAGACGGGATGAGAAGAATAGCGATGATCCTGACGGGATTGGCGGTAATCGCCTCCTGCTGCAACACTAAGCCGGAGCCCTTCTCGGTGATTCCCCTGCCCAATGAAGTTTCCATTGGGGAAGGCGCCTTCTGCATCAAAGGCACAAAGATCCAATTGGACGAAGCCCTCGACGATGCTTCAGCCAAGGCAATAGGCCGGTTTGTCCGGGCCCTTGAGACGGCCACCGGCAGAAAGACCAGGGTCGGAGACGGCGGCATCGAATTCAGGCTGAATCCCGACCTCGGATCCGAACAGTATTACATCAAAGTGGAAACCGGCGGAGCAGAGGTGGAGGCGGCGGACGCCAATGGCTTCATCTACGCCTGCGAGACCCTGAAACAGATGCTTCCCGCCGCAATCTACGGAGACCGGAAAGTGAAGGCCGCATGGGTACTCCCCTGCTGCGAGATAACGGATCAGCCCCGCTTTGGATACCGGGGCATGCATCTGGATTGCAGCCGCCATTTCTGGAGCGTGGAGGAGACAAAGCGTTACATCGACGTGATGACCGCCTATAAACTCAACCGGCTTCACTGGCACCTTACAGACGATCAGGGATGGCGTATTGAAATTAAAGCCTATCCCCGCCTCACGGAAATCAGCGCATGGCGCGACGGCACCGTCGTTAGGAAAGAATGGGACAACAACGACGGCATCCGCTATGGCGGTTTCTACACTCAGGAAGAGCTTCGGGAAGTCGTCGATTATGCCGCGGAGCGCGGCATCACCGTCATCCCGGAGATCGACCTTCCCGGGCACATGGTGGCAGCCCTGGCAGCCTACCCGGAACTCGGCTGCACGGGAGGGCCCTACAAGGTTTGGGAGCGCTGGGGTGTCGCCAAGGATATTCTCTGCGCGGGGAACGAAGATGTCTTCACATTTCTTGAGAATGTCCTTTCCGAAGTGATGGACATCTTCCCTTCCGAATACATCCACATCGGCGGGGACGAATGCTTCGGGGGAGATGCAGAGCCGGAGCGCCCCGACCCCTGGGACGTCTGTCCGAAGTGCGCCGCCAGGATGCGCGAACTCGGGATCAGGAAGGGCCCGGAGGCAAAGCACTACCTCCAGAACTATGTGACCGCCAGGATTCAGGAGTTCGTCAACTCAAAAGGCAGGCGCATCATAGGATGGGACGAGATACTCCAAGGCGCTCTTGCCGAAGGTGCCACCGTGATGTCCTGGAGAGGCGTACAAGGAGGCATTGAAGCGTCACGGAAGGGTTTTGATGCCATCATGACGCCCTACACCTACCTCTATCTGGACTATTACCAGAGCAAGGAGACCGACAAAGAGCCATTCGCAATAGGCGGGTATCTCCCCTTGGAAAAAGTCTATTCCTATGAGCCTTTTGACGGGATCACCCCCGGGGCCGAAAGCCACATCCTTGGCGTACAGGCCAACCTGTGGACAGAATACATAACAACTCCGGAGCACCTTGAATACATGCTTCTTCCGCGTATGTGCGCCCTGTCAGAAGTCCAGTGGTGTGATGCCTCAAGGAAGGATTTCGCCCGCTTTGACACCTCCCTTGACCACACATTCGCCATTCTGGATGCCATGGGCGTCAACTACTCCCTGGACTGCCGCGGACTGATCGGCCTTGACCGCCAGGAAACCTCCAATGAAAATCAACCTGATTAAAAACTATGCAGAAAAAAATCAATATGGGCTATGTGATGTTCCTGTCGGTAGTAGCCGCCATCGGGGGCATCCTTTTCGGGTATGACACTGCCGTAATCTCCGGGACCACCGAGATTGTCAAAGCCCAGTTCGGGCTTTCTACCGGCATGGAAGGCTGGTACGTGGGCTGCGCCCTAATCGGCTCCATCGCCGGCGTGCTGGTGGCCGGAATGATGAGCGATTTCCTCGGTCGCAAGAAAACAATGCTAATCGCAGCCTTGATGTTCTCCGTTTCCGCCATCGGTTGTGCCCTTTGCAAAGGATTTACGGACCTGGTCGTGTACCGCATGATCGGCGGCTTCGGCATCGGTATCGTATCCATCGTCTCCCCGGTTTATATCTCCGAGGTCGCAGTGGCGGAAAAGCGCGGCACACTTGTCTCACTCTATCAACTGGCCATAACCGTAGGTTTCCTGGTCGCATATCTGGCCAACTGGCTGGTACTCCGTCAAGCTGATACTGACGCTCCCGGCATGTTCAATTCCGAATATTGGAGAGGCATGCTAGGACTTGAAACCCTGCCCGACCTTCTGTTCCTGACAGTCATTTTCTTCATCCCCGAGAGTCCGCGCTGGCTCATCGTGAAAGGGCGCGCCGACAAGGCTTCAGTCATCCTGAACCGCATCTACGGCTCGGCAGAAGCCGCCCGGGAACAGATGGACGCAACGCGCAGTTCCTTAAAAGGTGAGGTAAAATCCGAATGGAGAGCCCTCCTTGAGCCCGGCATCCTCACTGCCGTCATAGTCGGCAGCTGCATCGCTATCCTCGGCCAGTTCATGGGCGTAAATGCCGTACTTTATTACGGTCCCAAGATCTTTCAGGATGCCGGATTCGGCAGCGAGGGATCGCTGTTTTCGACCGTCCTGGTCGGCATCGTGAATATGCTTACGACGGTCATCGCCCTGCTGATAATAGACAAGGTCGGCCGTAAGAACCTCATCTGGTGGGGCGTCGGCGGCATGATCCTGTGCCTCCTTGCAATCGGCATCTACTTCCTCCCCGGGACCTCGCTGCCGACCTGGTTCATGCTTGTTTTCTTCCTGCTGTATGTATTCTGCACAGCCATCAGTATATGCGCAGTCGTGTTCGTCCTGCTCAGTGAGATGTATCCCAACCGAGTCCGCGGAATGGCGATGTCCATCGCCGGATTCGCCCTTTGGGTCGGCACCTATCTCATCGGCCAGCTTACGCCATGGATGCTGGAAACGCTGACTCCGGCCGGCACCTTCTTCCTCTTTGCCTTTATGTGTGTCCCCTATCTTGTCATTATGTACAAATGGGTCCCCGACACTACCGGCAAGACCCTTGAAGAAATCGAAGCCTACTGGAAATAACCGCCACTTAAACAAGTGGTCGACAATATCTACGAAAGCGGCGAGAGCGACTGTTACATCACTCTCGCCACCTTTATAAACAAACGTACTAGTTCAAGTCTTTGATAAGCCGGACGCAGGCGCCGTAGTAGGCAGGGAAGTGGTCCGGGCTGAAATAGCCGTTCGTTCCAGCCTCGAACTGAAGCATACATGCCAGGCCTGGGTCATCATCATCATCCGGATGATCATTCGGAGTGCCTGACCAGTAGGCGCCGATGGACAAATTGACAGTTGTCCCTTCGCGACGTCCGGCCACCGGCCAGAACACGGCACCGGCCGCCTGCATATCGTCCCAGTTGCCTGAGGTGCCCGAGGTGCCTCCGTCGGCATTGTAGGTGTTCCACGAATAGTCGAACGGGAAATTACCGGTAGGAGAAACCCATGAGAAACCCTTGTCTTTTGCCGACAAGAACTGGCAGGGCGGAGTGGTCCTATCCCAGGCGTCCGGAAGGAAGATCAGACCGTAGATTGCCTGCTCGGGACTTCCGGCGTAGATAGTGCCGAATGAGAAAAGATCCGCAGCATTTTCCCTTTCGGCAAACAGGTACACGCCCTCGTCGGCCGTGATAGTCCGCCATCCGTTGCCCTTGGCGACGCGATAGGCGCCTGTCCAGCCGATGGCCCTGTGCTCAGAAAAGTCACCATAGAAAAGCGGATCCGTGGCGTTTGTGATACCGTAGTTGTTGCCCTCGACGGAGAAACTGAACAGGTCGAACCAGCCCTTGTCGGAGGAAAGGTCGAATGAGCTTGCGCCGACAAAATCGTACTGGTGCTGAGCGATCTTCCATTGTTCTACTTTAGATCCATCCCACAGTGCCTGGAGGTTGCCGCGGGCGATATAGATCTGCTTGCCCTCATCGACTGAGAAGAGTCCGGAGAGGACGTTCTCATCGTAGTAGGTGTCGAGGGTGAGGTCGAAGGAGTATTTAATACCTTCATCAATTCCACGGGGGCTGCTCGCCGTGATAGTCTTGGTCAATATCTTGTCACCTGCGGCGTTATATGCATTGAATACAATGTGAGGGTTCCCATTGGAGTTGTTGACACAGCGTGACGGAATCACGACCGCATAGTATTTCTGCGTTGTCTGGGTATTTGAGATCTCAACAGGGCTGGCAAACTGGATGGTCACAACGGGCGATGCGTCCGCAGCACCGTCCCAGCGGGCGGCGTCATAATCCCAGTCCAAGGGATTGGGGATGGTCTCCGAAGGATAATTTTTAGAAAATCCGGAAAGTATCGGCGCGCAATAGCGGTTCCAGAGCCGAAGTTCTCCCGGCTCATCCCAACTGAAGAAGCAAGGGACCTTTCCGCCAAGCAGGTATTTGCCGCCGCGGTAGGGACCGCCCGCTTCTTCCTGCGTCTCGACCGAGACCTCGAGACGGGCTATACTTGCCTGAATGTTATCCGTCGTACCAAGGGTAAATTCGAGAATGCTGGTGAGGGGGAAGAAATTCTTGAAATAAAGCTGGTCGTCCGTCCTCATCACCGCTTCCTCCATGGACGCCGGTGCGTCGCCGTTCATAAGGAGCTGATAGTCCTGATAGTGAATGCCGTCCTGCACGGCAGGGACCTCCACATAGACATAGGGGAACAGAGTCTCACAGACAAGCTGCTCGGCTTGATCAAGAAAATTATATGAGTTGACCGCCGGAATCTCCGCCGGGGCGGGATAGAAGGCATAGAAGAGATATATCTCCTCGCCGGTCGGATTCTCCGGTACGCCGAACAGGCTGGACGCGGGAACGACGGACTCAAACACGGCGCTTTCCTTTCCGGACCCTGTGGGGTCGATATTGAACACACCGGAACGGTTCCAACCCTGAGTACGACTCCTTTCAAGAAGACGGAAATATGCATAAATGCTGGCATCCTCCATCTCCTTCTGGGTGGCCTCTTCAGGATTATTGATTCCCATCGCCTGAAGCATCTCCAACGTCTTCTCCTCGAATTTAGCCCAGGTCCCAATGCAGGACGAGTACGCATAAATCTTGTCGGTGGAGTCCCAGACAAGTTTGTAGCCGTCCTTACCGAAGTGGGACTTCGTCCCGTCGGCGAAGGAGGCATAGGCCTTCATCGGCTCGGAGGAAACAGCGGCGGAATTGTCCTTTCCGGGCATCTCGCTGCGGGAGCAGCCGAGAAGAAGTGCAGCAGCGGCAATGGCCGCGATAATACCGTATCTTTTCATTTTCATTCCTCCTTCATTAAAGTGTACCCTGTCCATATTCTCCGGCATTGCCAACTTCACCGATAAGATTCTCAAGCGTACCGACCGTCACATCCTTGACGAGACGGACCGCCGCGCCGAAGTGCATTTCGATAATACTGTCGAAGCCGTAGGAGTCGTCGTCACTACTGACGAAGACGAGCCCGGCAGCGGTTGCGTCAGAGGGAGCGGAGTCTTCATTGAAAGTTGAAGTCCAGTAACCGTGGTACTGGGGATTGCTTTCCATTATTTCCGTCCCGATACGGAACTTGCACCCGGGAAGGAACACCGCTCCGGCGGCCTCCATGCGCGCCCAGTCACCTGAAGTGCCGGCGGTGCCGCCCGCATTGTAAGTATTGTCAAGGAAGGCTTCCTCTCCGGTGGCGCGCTGCCAGCGGCCGCCGACAAAAGGACGGCATCCCTCGGGCGTCTCCCATGCATCAGGAAGGATCACGAAGCCGTTGATAGCTTCCGTCGCTGTGTAGATGGTGGCGTAACCGCGAAGGGCGTGGGGATTGCCGCCATTGCGACCGAAGCCGGTAATCGGCGCGCAGATGATATCCTCCCGGACGGCATTGGGATCATTCTGGTAGATGTATTCAAATTTGCCCAGCATGTAGGCAAGCTCGCGGCCCTGGAGGGTCCGCCAGCCTTCGCCGGGGAAGACTCCGCCCCAATCCACAAACTCGCAGTCTTCTTCGAAATAATCGGAGTTATCCGTCGAAGTCATCTTACCATAATTGGCATTATGGTCTGTGCTGTAGCCGAACATTTCCCAGGCATTGGCATCGTAAACGCCAAGCACCGAGTACTGCTCAGGGGCAAACTGCCAGTTGCCGGAAATGTTCCAGAGGTTGCCATGGGCAAACTCCACCGTCTTGACCGTGGACACCGAGAACTCGTTGGAGCCCACGATGTTGAGCTCGAAGTCGTAGCTCATCTGGCGGCCGCGGCTGCGCGGGAACGTCCAGTCCTTGTAGCTGCCGCCGCTGGCGAGCACC
>CADAXR010000051.1 GCA_902791945.1 uncultured Bacteroidia bacterium | reverse complement strand
CGTGGCCATAGACAAGGTCGGCGCCGAGCTCTATACACTGGTGGGCGAAGGCACGGAGGTTTCCCCTGTTCTCCCCGAGATAACTCTCAGGGCCTTCAGAAAGGTGTCCCTTATCCGATCCTTCCGCGCCGCCGTGGAAGGAGACTATCACGATGTCGGAGATCTTCGACAGGGTGTCGAGGATAGTCTTCACGGTGGCGGGGTTGGTGTGCTTCAGCGTGTATGAATTGTGGCCGAATGCGGCTATACCGAAGCGTATGCCCTGCCTCTCGACCACAGCCCATTCGCGGCGCCCCGTGACGCCGGAACACGCGATCCCCTCTCCGTCGAGCGCCTTCTCGGTCGAGGCCATGCCGGCCTGTCCGAAGTCGTTGGAGTGGTTGTTGGCCATGGAAAGGAAATCGAATCCCGCCGCTGTAAGAAGCGGGGCGTAGGAAGTCGGGGTACGGAAAGAGTAGCTGTACTTGCCCGGGGCCTTGGTGGATGAGCCGCCGTCGCAGAGGGTACCCTCAAGGTTTCCGAGGGTAATGTCAGCGGTGGAGAGCACGGGGGTCACGTCCTGGAAAATATACTTCCCGTCGGCCTCGGGGAGGCGGACGGTGGGATAGGTCGTCCCCATCATGATGTCGCCGCAGACTGCGACGGTAAGGGTATCGGCCGGCTCCGCCTCCGCGGGAAGCAGGGTAAGGAGCGATGCAAGGAGAAGGGAGGCTGTCATGCGATGAATTCAAGGATTGCCGCGATGTCGTCCGCGGGGAAGAGCTTCTGCTCTCCGCTTTCAAGATTCTTTATATTGACCTTGCCGGAGGCCTCCTCCTCGGTGCCGTTGATGGAGAGGAAGCGGATGCCCTTGCGGTCGGCATAGTCGAACTGCTTTTTGAGCTTCACCTGGTCCGGATAAATCTCCACGGGGACGCCTTTTGCCCGGAGCGCCTCCGCGACCGGGACTATATACGGCACGCTTCCCATATTGGCAAAGAGAAGACGGCTCGTCTCCTTGAGGCCCTCAGGGAACTTGTCGAGCGCCTTCAGGACGTCGTAGATGCGGTCCGCCCCGAAGGAAATACCCACTCCGGAGACTCCGGGAAGGCCGAAGATGCCGGTCAGGTCGTCGTAGCGGCCGCCGCCGGAGATGCTGCCTATCTGGTAGTCGAGGGATTTGACCTCGAAGATTGCGCCGGTGTAGTAGTTGAGGCCCCTCGCGAGGGAAAGGTCGAGCACCACCTCGTTGGAAATGCCGGCCCCCTCGATGAGGCCGAAGAGCTCGACAATCTCTTCGACGCCCTTCAGGCCGGTCTCCGAGACTATCCCGGAGGGGGAACCGCCTCCGAGGATGTCCTTTATCGAGGCCATCTTCTCGGCATTGCTGCCGGAAAGCAGCAGGACGGGCTCGATGACGGCGAGGGCCTTTTCGTCGAGTCCCCTCGCAAGCATCTCTTCCTTGACCTTGTCGAGGCCTATCTTGTCGATCTTGTCGATTGCGACCGTGATGTCCACGACCTTGTCCGGGAAGCCGCAGACTTCGGCGAGACCGGTGAGTATCTTGCGGTTGTTGATGCGTATGGAGACGTTGAGGCCAAAACGGGTGAACACCTTGTCTATTATCTGTACGAGCTCCATCTCGTTGACGAGAGAGGGCGAGCCGATGACGTCGGCGTCGCACTGGTAAAACTCGCGGTAGCGGCCTTTCTGGGGGCGGTCAGCCCTCCAGACGGGCTGTATCTGGAAGCGCTTGAAGGGGAAAGTTATCTCGTCGCGGTGCTGCACGACGTAACGGGCGAACGGGACCGTGAGGTCGTAACGTAGCCCCTTCTCGGAGACTTTGAGAGAGAGGGCGTTGCTGTTGTAGGCGCCGTCGCCGAGGGCGTAGGCCGGGAAGTCTATCCCGGAGAAAGCGTCTCCGGAATTGAGCACCTTGAAGAGAAGCTTGTCGCCCTCGTCGCCGTATTTGCCGAGGAGGGTGGAAAGGTTCTCGAGGGAAGGGGTCTCTATCTCGGAATAGCCGTAGGAACGGTACACTGAGCGTATTGTGTCAAATATCCAGTTTCTTCCGGCCATCTCCGCCGGGGAGAAATCACGTGTCCCTTTGGGAATTGAAGGTTTCTGCGCCATAAAAATCACACTTTCAGCCTATAAAGATACGATTTTTTTACTACTTTTGCAAAGTATGCCTGATTACTAATTAGTTTACTCAATATGAAAGAATTCTGGAAAATGCTTCTGGCCGTTATCTGCGGCCTGCTCATTATGAGCCTCCTGACCTTTATGTTCTTCGCCAGCATAATCGGCGCAGCCAGCGCCGGCAGCGGCTCGAAGACCGTCCTCCCGAGGGAGGGTGTCCTCGACCTCGACATGTCGAAGATAGTCCTCGCGGAGCAGAGCTCCGAAGGCGACTTCTCCTCGATGTCGTTCTCCAAGGAAGGCCAGCCCTCGATCGTTGGTCTCCACGACGCCATCGAGGCCCTCAAGACCGCTGCTGACGATCCTTCAGTCAAATATGTTTTCCTCCGCCCGGACGGCCTCGCCGCCGGCATGGCCACCGTCCAGGAGTTCAGGGGCGCACTTTCCGATTTCCGCGCGAGCGGCAAGCCGGTCATTGCATACACCGAGTCCCCGTCGACCGGCAGCTATTACCTCGCCTCCGTCGCCGACAAGGTCTTTATGACCGCCGACCACGGTTCCAATTCGATGCTTCTCGGCCTCTCCGGCCGCCTTATTTTCCTCAAGGACCTCCTCGACAAGCTCGGTGTCAACGTCCAGCTCATCCGCCACGGCAAATATAAGAGCGCCGGCGAGATGTACGTCCGCTCCAGCGCCAGCCCCGAGAACCTCGAGCAGACCCAGGTTATGATTTCCTCCATCTGGAAGTCCTTCTCCGGCCAGATCTGCGAGAGCCGCGGCTTCTCCGAGGAGAAGTTCAACTCCTTGATAGACAACCTTGAGCTCAACCTCCCCGAAGACTTCAAGGATGCCGGCCTAGTGGACGCGCTCTACACCAGGGACTCCCTTCTCGCCAAGCTTTGCGACCTCGCCGTCGTCTCCGACGTCAAGGACCTCCACCTCGTCCCCTTCGCCGACTACGTTTCCGTTAAGACCGCCGCCCTCAAGGCTGCCGGCCGTGACGAGATAGCCATCATCTACGCCGACGGCAACATCATCGACGGCAACTCGACCGACAACGTCGCCGGCGACCGTTTCGCCCGCGTCATCGACAAAGTGCGCAAGGAAGAAAAGGTCAAGGCCGTCGTCCTCAGGGTCAACTCCCCCGGCGGCAGCGTCCTCGCCTCCTCCAAGATTAAGGACGCCCTCGACGCCCTCGGCAAGGAGAAGCCCCTCGTCGCTTCCTATGGCGACTATGCCGCATCCGGCGGCTACTGGATCTCCAACGGCTGCGAGAAGATTTATACCAACCCCGCGACCCTCACCGGTTCCATCGGTGTCTTCGGAATGATCCCTGATTTCTCCAAGACCGCAAAGGACATCGCTCACGTCGGCGTGACCTCCGTCAAATCCAACGCCCACAGCGATATGTTCTCGCTCACAAGGCCCTTCGACAAGGCCGAGCTTGACTATATGCAGGCAAGCATAGAGGACATCTATACCCGTTTCATCAACCTCGTCGCCGAGGGCCGTTCCCTCCCCGTCGAGAAAGTGGACGAGATCGCCCAGGGCCGCGTCTGGACCGGTGCCGACGCCCTTGAAATCGGCCTCGTCGACGAGATCGGTACCCTCAACGATGCAATCGCCTACGCCGCATCCCTCGCCGGCTTCGAGGATGGCGCCTACGCCGTAGCCGCCTATCCGAAGCCTCTGACGATGATGGAGCAGATTATGAAGATGATAGGACAGAAGTCAGAGCCCGACGAGCTCTCCATCCTCAGCGGCACTCCTTTTGCAAGCGTGGCCCCGGCCGTCCGTGACGTGCTCGAATCACGCCCCGCCAGAGTGATGGCCAGGATGGACTACAACATTGAAATCCAATAATTACCTTCATATAATCAATTAAAATGAAAAAATCCCTCCTCATCGCGGCAGCCCTCCTGGTCTCCGCAATGGCTTTTGCCAAAGACTACCTCTACCCCGTCTCCGGGAGTATCTCCGTCCTTAAGAACAAGGCCAACACCCTCTACGTCCAGTTCGACTACACACAGGCGACCGTCGAAGGCATCAATTTCTTCGAATGGCAGAAAGCGCGCGGCGAAGAATGGGTCCGTGACTGGCCCTCTGAGGAAGCCGGTATCCGCGATTATTTCATCAAGTACTTCAACAAGAAGAACAAGAAAGGCGCAGCTATCGTTTCCGACCCCAGCCTCGCGACCCACAAGATGATCATCACCCCTTCGATGATCGATATGGGAAACACCGGCGGTGCATTCGTCCCCGGCTTCAACCCCAAGAGCGGCGGCGCCGTCCTCTGGGGCACCGTTGAGATCCTCGACAACAGGACCGGAGAGACCGTCCTCGTCCTCAAAATGGACGAAATCCGCGGCAACTCCGGCTACAGCGAGACCATCCGCCTCAAACTCGCCGTCTACGACCTCGCCGGCGAACTCGCCGGCCTGAAGTAGCAGTTCCCCGTGGAGCACAACTCACTCTCAGTGAGCATATTATGTAAAAACCCTGTCACCAAAACGCGACAGGGTTTTTGCATAAACAGCTATCTCACAGGGCATTATCCCCCACAGGCAATCGCGTATTCAATCCCACGTAACTCCGCGAGCGAACGGAGACGACCGTAGCAGGAGTAACCAGGATTTGAACGGCGGGAAAGATCGTCGCACATCTGATGGCCGTGGTCGGGACGAAGGAAAATGCGGAATCCGCGCTTTTGCTCCACCTCGAACATGGCCTTCATCATATCATACACGGGGACATCCCCCTCAAGCAGATTGGCCTCATAGAAGTTCCCGTCAGCATCCCGCTTGGTTGAACGCAGGTGTACGAAGTCAATACGGTCGCCGAACTCCCTCATCATCGCCGGGCAGTCGTTGTCTGCACGTACTCCCAGCGACCCCGTGCAGAGATTGAGTCCGTTGGAAGGATTGGGGACGGACGCAATGAGCTTGCGGAAATCCTCAGCCGTACTCATAATGCGGGGAAGTCCCAGAATGGGATACGGAGGGTCGTCCGGATGGATGACCATTCTCGAACCGACCTCGTCACAGACCGGGCAGACCTGCTGCAGGAAGAATATGAGATTGGCACGAAGATCATCCGAGCCTATTCCCTTGTATCTGTCCAGAGCCGCCTGGAACTGTTCCAGGGTAAAGCTTTCCTCACTGCCGGGAAGGCCGGCGATCATATTGCGTGTTATCAGGGCGATCTCATCAGGAGACATCTTCTCAAAGCGAGCCCGGGCCCTGGCGATTTCCACGGGCGAATACTCTGCCTCAGCTTCCGGACGTTTCAAGATAAACAGATCGAACGCCAGGAAAGCGTCGCGTTCGAAGCGGAGAGCACGGCTGCCGTCAGGCATCTCATAAGCGAGATCTGTACGCGTCCAGTCCAGCACCGGCATAAAATTGTATGTAATGCAATGAATATCGCAGGCAGCAAGATTGCGTATGGTCTGCTTGTAATTCTCTATGTACCTGAGATACTCCCCTTCCCTGGTCTTTATGTGCTCATGGACCGGAACGCTTTCAACGACGCTCCAGACCAGCCCCTTGGAAGCGCACTCTTCCCTGCGCTTTTGAATCTCTTCCACCGTCCATACCTCCCCGTTGGGGATATGGTGCAGCGCACTGACTATATCAGTCACTCCGGCCTGACGGATATTATCCAGCGTAACCGGGTCGCCGGGGCCGTACCAGCGCCAGGATTGTCTCATTAAAATCATATGCTGAAGCAGTTGAATCCACCGTCAACGACGGAAATAGTTCCGGTCACGCCCTTGGAAGCGTCTGAAGCCAGATAATGGAGGGCACCGACAAGTTCTTCGGGTTCGAGGAAACGGCCGAATGGCGTGTGGGCGAGAATCTTGTGGGAACGGTCCGTCAGTGAGCCGTCCGGATTGGTAAGAAGCGTACGGTTCTGGTTTGTGAGCAAAAATCCCGGAGCGATGCCATTCACGCGTATGCCCTCGCCGTATTTGATGGCGAGTTCACCGGCAAGCCACTCAGTCCAGCTTGCCATTCCAGCCTTGGCAATACCATAGCCGGCCACACGTGTCAGAGGGCGGAAAGATGACATCGAGCAGAAATTGATAATGGCTCCCTTCTTTTGCTTCACCATCGGCCTGACGAACACCTTGGTAGGGATCACAGTACCGAAGATATTAAGCTCGCAGACCTTCTTCATAGCATCTATGTCAAGGTCCTCGATGGTCTGGTCAGGCTGCACGTTGGCGGGCCCCATATTGCCGCCTGCAGCATTTAAAAGGATATCTATGGTGCCATAGGCATCAATTATATCCCTGAGATTCGCTTCCAGCGCTTTTTCCTCAAGCACATTGGTAGGCAGGAACATGGCTTCGCCGCCAGCGGCTTTGATTTCCGAGACCAGTTGAGAGCCCTTTTCCGACGCCCTCTCAAGGTCCAGCAGCACCACCTTGCAGCCCTGAGCCGCAAAATACTTCACGATGGTGGCCCCGAGCACACCGCAGGCCCCGGTCATCACCACCACTTTCCCCTTGATGTCAAAAAGAGAATCCATAATTTCAATCACTTAATATTTCATTTTTATACTTTTCATACAGTCTCTCCGAAAGCTTCCGCGGAGAGCCGGAGGGCCTTTCCTTCATTCTGTTATTGCCGTGGGCCCAATTCCATTCAAAATCATTACACCACGAAAGGAAGGCGTCATAGTCATACGGTGCAGCGTTTTCCAGACTTTCCTGCAGCCCTGAAATGTATTTTTCCCAACGAGGGATATAATAAGTCCCGATAAGTCCGTTCCAATCGCGGTTCGCGTAATCAGTCAGAATGCCTCCCTTGGCTCCCCAGCATGTCAGAAGAAGCCTGGCATCAGTCTCATAATAGTCTTTTTCTTCGGATGATTCTCCCCAGGCACGGGCATCCTCTATCCACTTCCCCATCAGGAAATATGCATCGGCCCCGACAAGTTCATCCACGTCCCTAGCAATTTCCAGCATACGATTTCCCTTCGCCTTCACCATATCGGTATCCCCGGCCTTGTACGCCTCGCGAAGCTCCGCGTAAAGGCGGGTGAAGTAGTTGTCAAGGCACTGACGTGCCCAGTTCACACAGTCGAAACGGAATGAAGGAGTGTCATAATGCCCGGACTGAAGGAGCTCTCCCCAGGCGGCAAGAAGGTCACTGTTTTCATAAGCAGTCGTCGGGATATTCCACTTTGCCGTTCCATCCATTGAAGGACGTGCCGGGATCTGCGAAATGACATGCCCTGAAATTTGTTTCTGGACCTTTTCGAAGAGTATATGCCAGGCCTTGCGGGCATGTACATCCGCCGCACCGGCCCTGGAGTCGGCCAGCCGGTCGATCCAGGAGTCGTCGTCACCGTCCTGCGTCCAGGCCCTGTCAAGGACATACTCATACATGACCGGGTTCACATCAAGGGCTTCCAGAGTACAGCCAAGGCCTACACACTCACCGGAAGCTTCCTCCAGCACTCTTGATATCTTTTCTCCGGTGTCCCGGAAATCCCCGGCAATCATTGTCTCACCGCCGAAATTCCCAAGGTAGGACCAGATGAAATTCTGACCATAAAAATTGCTGGTGTTCCGATAAATCTCAACCTTTTCACAGTAGTAGTCAAGCATTATCAGACGTCCTTTGGGGACCGGAGAGATATATGCCTCTATCCGCTCGGGAGTCCACATATTGCGCCTGTGCCAGAAGAGCCAGCTCATTTGGAGCCAGACGGCGTCAGGGTCGGATTCACACAGTGTGGCGTAGGTCTCACGTGCCGCACTGGCGAGGTAATCCGGATCCCATGACGGAGGGTTCACCTCATTGAAAAGATCCACTCCATAGACGTGGAAACCATCTCCGAAGAGTTCCTTCTGCTTTTCAAGATAAGTCCTCTGAATTACTCCGAAAAGAGAATCGGTCGGGTTCAGGTACCACGCGCTACAGGACTCGTCAAAGCCGCTCCAGCGGCCAAGCCTTGTAATATTCGCCTCCGGGAAGACTTCCTTCAGCGCTTCCGGCACATGGCCGGAAAACGCGCTCAGAACAGGTGATATGCCGAGTTCCATCTCCCGGGCGATTATCTTCCGCTGAAGGTCCTTCTGTCCCTCCATCCAGCCTTCCGGCAAAGGACCGTGCCAGTGGTCGATATTAGTCATCCGGTGCCACGGCAGAAAAGCCGGCCCTGTAAAATATTCACGGATACATTCCTCGTCTAAGCCAAACTCTTTCCACGTTTCCATCCAGGCACTTTCCTGGGCTGTATTCGCCAGGGCCAGGGTTACGCCGTGGATGGCCATCCAGTCTATCAGTCTCTCCCAGTCCTCCCATTTCCACCAGGGAAGGCTGTAGCCGTAAGTGCAGTAATTGAGAAAGAAGCGATTATCCACAAGAGCCTTACGTACAATCCGCCCTTCTGTCTCCGGCAGACGCCATGGCTCGCGCACCTTGTCCCGGGCAAACCAGGTGACGTCTGTTTTACACCATTCCCGGATATAGGTGCCAAGCCCGACCGCAAGCGAATTAACATTGTCGCCACAGATTTTCAGGCGTCCTTCCTTTGCCTCAAACGCAAAAAAGCAGCTGTCAGAGGGGACTATCTCAAAATCGACGTTCCGGCTTTGCCTGGGAAGAAGCCGCGCACACAAACGCTGCGCAGCCGCAATCCGGGGATCATCCGACTCCGGGCGAACCGCCTTGCACGACACAGCGACAGCAAGGGCTGCAATAAATGTCACGAAGACAAAATTTCTCATCCTTCCTACTTCTTGAGGAGTTTCTTAAGTGTCTTGTAAAGAATCCTGGAATAACTGATGAAAGCGACATCGGTAAAATGGGTCCCTTCAACAGTACCGGTATTGTCCTCCCCGAGCATTTTCATCGCTCCGACGAGATAAATCTTCTTTTCTCCACATGTTTTCAGCGAGTCATAAACCTCTCGCAGCGCCTCATTCCTCACAAGGACATAATTCTCTCTTCCTTTGTCAAAACGCATCCCGGGATAATTCGGATTCTCGACGAATACCACCGGAACATCAGGATGGGCATCCCTCAGGATTCGGAAGAATGCCGCTTCTTTTTCCCTGGTGAGTTCCGGGGTCCCGTTAGGCATATTGTCAAGTACAAACACCCCGGGATCAGGATATGCAGCCATCAGTTCGGCAATTTCCATATCCAGCAGGGCATTCCCGCTGAAACCCAGATTTATCACCTGCCGGTCCAGCATACGCCCCAGAAGGGCCGTTCCGCAAAGTCCCGGATGGGAAGAACTGGCCCCTTGAAGAATGCTTGTGCCGTACATAATCACAGGCTTTTCAACCCGTGGAGAATTCAACTGCGGAGACTCTACGGCGCGACCTTCCGGAACACCTATTTCAAGATCCTTCACCTCGTCATAAAGGCTGAGGTAGAGCATGTACTCCCGCATCTGTCCAGTAAGTTTATTACAGGACACCTTATAAGAAGATTCCAGCCCTCCCTTAGAATCCGGACGCGCCGTTCCCACATAGATCCACTCCCCCTTGTCGAACACATAAAGAGCAAGGCCGCTGACGGTACAGGCAGTCATATTGACCGACTTGGTGCGGAACGAAGACTTCCAGCGGAAATCGAACACGCCGGCATCCGAACGGAAACGGATATACTCTCCCGCACTGTCAAGTCCAAGCCTCCATACCGCATCCCGGCTCACTCCCTTCAGGGAAGCAGGGAGACGCGAATAACGGCCATACGTATCAGCGCATACCTTGCCGAAAACGGGAAGATTCCCGGCGTCCACATACACGAAATCAGCCGCGCCGCAGACGAATCGCGGCAGGACCAGGGCAAAAAGAACGATCAGCAGCCTTTTCATATTCATAATCTGTCAATCCGTACGCAACTGGGAAGCATCCGTATATTCCGGAACAAGAGGTAGCAACTGACCGTTAATCCTGACATTCCTGAATTCGATATCCTCAGCATTTACAAGAGTATATGCCGTCCGGCAACTATCCAGCTCGACATTTTCCAGGCGGACGTTACGGATGGGATAACCCTCAACGCCTATCGCATAGAATCCGCACTCGTTGGATTTCCCGCCCCGGACATTGCTGATCCTGAAATTCTCGAACATGGTCGGATGGAAACCTCCGCGACCGCCGTGATAATTGTTCTCAAAGCGGATAAAAGCCGTCCTGACGGAGTCAACCACTATTCCGTCCACCCAGACATTGCGGATGAACCCGCCCCTGTCGAGATTGGACTTGAAATAGATGGCACTGTGGCACGAAGACACGTGGACATCGTACATGTAGACATTCTCGACACCGGCCGCCATCTCGCTCCCTATGCAAAGACCGTTGCAACGCGAACTGAATTCGCAGTTGCGTATGACGATTCCGGAAGTTTTCTGTCCGATTCTCCACGCATCCTGGTCACGTCCCGCCTTTATGGCAATGGCATCATCCCTGGTATTGAACACGCAGTTTTCTATCAGGACATCGGTGCAGTACTCCGGATCACAGCCGTCATTGTTCAGATTCCAGCTGTCTATATTCACCCCACGTACCGTGACATTGTCACAGAACAGAGGATGGATTACCCAATAAGGGCTGTCGGTAATGCTTATATCTTCAATGAGGACATTTTTGCACCCGAACGGTTCGATCATGTTGGGCGGCATAATTGAAGAGGCGCCGAAATACCTTTCGCGTACCGGCACAAGGTCTATTCCCATTTGCCGCAATGTATCCTGGAGAGCGGAGCGCTGAGGGCGCATCCTTGCAAACCCCTCCTTGGCATTGCCGTTCACAATTCCACCTCCGCTTATGGCCACATTGGTACAATGGTAGGCCCTGATGAAAGAGGAATAGTTGAATAACTCCGTGCCCTCCCATACCGTAGGTTCAGCGGGAAGATAATCCAGCGGATCAGGGCTGAAAATAAGTTCACATCCCGCGGGGACACAAAGATTGACATTGCTCTTAAGGTTTATGCTTCCTTTACAGAAGACCTTCCCTTCCGGCAGAACCACACGTCCTCCTCCTTCATCGCTGCATACGGTTATGGCGGCATTGATTGCCCCGCGGCAATCAAAGACGCCGTCCGCAACCGCACCATAATCCACTGCAGGATAATCTACCGCCCGGAAAACCGGCGCCTTAATTCGGGACAAAACCGCCTCCGCCCCCTCCGGCAGCCTTCCGCCGCAAGCGGAAATGGCTGCCAGGGCAAGCGTCAGAGCCGGGATAACGCCGGGATAACCGACAATATTTTTTTTATCCCCATAAGATATCGTCTTCTTCCTCACCGATCTGAACAGTATTGTTGTAGCTGCCGCAAACAACTGCAATGGGGACCGCTATAATCTCCCTGGTTTCCGGAGCAGTGTAGCTATTTAATTCCTTTTTCATAAGACGATAACTTTATATTTTCATACAACGGACAGGGAGGGCCCAAGCAGTTTGGAATCTGTTTCCGGGGTTTTGCTTTGTCCCCCGGCCCTCATAACAAAGGCCATAAGCAGTAAATGTACCGTCCGAATTAGTTGCATTTGTTATTGCAGACCAATAATAAGCAACATAGCCGACATTGCATAACTGCCCCGCTGCACGATATCCACAGGCCGGGTAATAGGAGCAGTTGTCCACCGTCGGTGAATAAATAAATCCTGAAAGATTTGCATTCGACTCAGCCGTAACATTATTAAAGAAAACGATTTTATCAGCGTCAGCTGAAGCATTCCAGGCGTAAGAGTTTCCAACTGGGACTGTCCACCCAGGAGGACAAGGATCATAGTTTGTCTTCGCGGCTTTTGTTGTAGTACTGTTCCAAAGAGCCTGAGCATCAGCTACCGGAGTCTTATAAAACCAAGTATTTGTCTTACCAGTCGTAGAGTTATTGGCATTATAATGAATAAAAGTTGTTGGATGCTCTATTGAATATGCAATTTCATCCACCGCTCCTGCAACAGTATTTCTAACTGAGGAGAACGTTACCGAAGAATAACTGGGATTTATCACATACGCCTTTGTGAAAGTATTAAATGATGTGCCTTCTTTACTAGAACTTGATTGTCCTGTCGTGTTGCTTCCAGGGAAAGGATCCTTGCGCCCCCACTGATAATACAAGCCGTATGAATCCAAATCCCCTTCTTCATTGGAAAGTGCACCGATATTACAATTGGCCAAACTCCATGCGCTGTTTCTTGACCAATGAGTCGGCTCGAGTATGTCAGGGTCGGTCATCCATATATGCCAACTCCATATAATTTTAGAAGATGAATCAAACAAAGCCAACAAAGCATTCCCTCTTGCGCCAGCCTGCACCCTGAAATTGATATTCCCGGAATTCCCTATACTGACAAAATCCACCAATGTGGAAGCGCCTTCCGACCATAACCAATTGGCACGGTAACCATCGCTATTTGGCGCAGAACCCTCAAAAACATTTGTTTTGTCTACTTTTTGAGCAGCGAATCTGTAATAACCGCCTTCTGAAACAATATAGCAGTTTGCCCTCGATCCTCCGTTGGCGCCCACTAGATCAAAGAATATCGGGCTGGCCTCTCCGGCATCGACATGGGTGTCGATATCCGTAAGGTTGATCGTGTAGATTTTCTGTGCCTCGAAAGCTTTCTTGGGATTGACGTTGAACTTTATCTCCTGTCCGTTGGTCATCTTGAGATCAAAGCAGCAGGATGCGTCCGTGAGATCGACAGGGTAAATCGCGACCCAGGCGTGCTGGGCGGAGGAAATCGCCGCTGTAGAAGGAT
The DNA here is from genome assembly GCA_902791945.1 of uncultured Bacteroidia bacterium. Classification (GTDB taxonomy): domain Bacteria; phylum Bacteroidota; class Bacteroidia; order Bacteroidales; family UBA932; genus Cryptobacteroides. The sequence continues at coordinate 14,698 of CADAXR010000051.1, read as the reverse complement.
ACGTAACCACCAGTTTCTTGCCGGCATCGGCATCTGAGGGAGTGAGCGTTCCTGTCGTGAGATCCACCGTAGCGTTCCCTACAAAAGCCGTATTGGCCGTTATCGTAACGGACTCGGCGACAGCCTCGCTGAGGCAGCTTCCCTGACCGCTGACAACAATGTCAAGTATGGCGAGAGGATAAGTGAACAGCATCTCATACTCGGAATCTTCGCTGCTTAGATCCGCAGCCCCGAGCATAAAGTCGCTAACTCCGACAAGGCCGTTGACATCTGTAACCTGTCCTACGGAGGAAGGCAGGCTGACGCTTACGGCCGAAGGGTCGGAAGCATAGGAAGATGAGTAAGGATAGATGGAATAGAGCTTGAAATTATCCGAAGCCGGGGTAAGCGTTCCCGAGAACTTCCCTATCCTTTCACCTGCTGTGGAAGCATCTAGAGAAAGTTGCACGTTGGAATTGGAGGAATTGCCGGCTTCCCATACACTAATGGCGTCACCGGACTTCCAGGTAATGTAGCGTTCTCCATCAAGTTCCGTCTTCCTGACTGGTCCCGACGATGCTGAAATGATGAAGTCCCCCTGGACGGCCGGGATTTCCGGCTCCTCGGGAGTCACAGGTGCCTCCGCCTCCTTACTGCACGAGAACAGCACGCAGGCAGAAAGCATAGCCGTGAGATAAAAACTGCTTTTTTTCATTTTTGTAGTTATTGTTATTAGTTGTTGAATATTTCATTGGCAAGGAGCAGATATGCTCCTGTCGCATAAGTTTCTCCCCCGATACGTCGCCTCGCAAAATAATAGTCCCTGTCACCGACACAAGTCCCCTCACAGACCCATTCAAGCACGATGTCTTCCGTACCGGCATTTTTAAGGCAATACCTGTCAAGTCCGCGGAGTGCCCGCTTCGAACTTCTCCAATATTTCCTCTGCAATAATCCGGAATGGAATCCTTTTGCCATCGCATAACCGAACATTGCGGTACAGGAGGCCTCCAGAAAATTTCCGGTCTCCCCCGCCCTTGCAGGAAGCTGATACCACAGACCGGTTTTTCTGTCCTGCAGATTAAGGAGTGACCCCATCATTGAACGATACATATCTTCAATGACCGGGTACTCGGGATGATCCTTGGGGAGGACGGAGAGAAGGTCGGCAAGCGTCATCGCCACCCAGCCGTTGCCGCGTCCCCAGAACTCGCTGTTCCTCTGAAGATGATTGACATTCCATCCGGGCTGGCTGCAGGTATCTCCGGTCGCCACGGCACTCTCCGCCCAGGCGTGATACCAAAGGCCGGTACCGGAATCCCGCAGATGGACTGCGTGTGCAAGGACTTCTTTTACACACTCGTCAAGATACCTGACATCTCCGCTTGCCCTGTAATTTTCCAGAAGGAAAATCTCGAGCATATAGAGAGTATCATCCCATAGTTCAGTCCCCGTAGTCCTGTGAGAGCAGCCACCCTCCGGCGTCCGCCGTATGGCGTGATACTGACCGAGGACACGGTCAAGTGCGGCGTCAGTGGACGGTGTAGCCCTCCCGGCGCCTTTCAGATATGCGAATCCGAAAGCGGAAGCAATCCCGTTCGGATGGACTCCGTGAGCCTTTGGCGCCACCCTTTCCATCACTGAGAAGACATAATCATCTATCTGTGCGAGACGTGAAGGGTCGCTTCTGCCGATTTCGACGAAAGACTTCAACAGCACCGCATCCCTCCAGTTATAGACAAAAGCCTCCGGCGGAACGTCATACCTGATTGCCGCCTCGAACAACTGAACCCTTTTTGATGTACGTGCAAAAAGAGAACAGCAGCAAAGCAGGCCAAGGAGTATGAGAGTCCTAATCTTCACTTTCAGGGTCACATGCAAAGCGGAAACCTATATAATTACTGTATGCCACAGTTGAAGTAATTGCGTAAGCATCTCGGCTGCAGTTCTGGAAAACGCTCTGGACACCCCTTTGTGCACGTCCTCCGCGAAGTACAATCTGTTTGTTCGCATTCATCGGAGCTTCCTTGTAGGTGGCATAATATGCACCCCACCAGGATGATGTCATCTCCTGTGCATTCCCGGACATATCGTAAATGCCTATCTGGTTGGGCTGATGCTGCCCGACAGGTTCGCAGTGGGGTCTGGCTACGCCATTGGCCCAGACCGCGATATCGTCCAGGTCATCGCTTCCGCTGAAACGGAACATCGGCACTTCGGGGTCATCCGAATAGACATTGCCCCTGGCAGCCACTTCCCACTGGGCTTCATTGGGCAGATATCCGCCGAAGAAGCGGCAGAACGCATCTGCGCCATAGAATGTAACTCCTACGACCGGGCAGTCAAGGTAATCCTCATCAACGGTCCATATTCCGTCTACCTGACGGATATCTGTGTAGGCATCAAAGAGGAGAGCTTCATTTTTCCAGGTTCCGTCCTTTACAACTGTACTGCCATAATTATTGAGGAACTCGCAGAACCACCTGTTTGTCACTTCATATTTTGCCATACAGAAAGGAGCAAGCGTGGCCTCGGAAGGCACAGGAGTACTGCTGCGGCCTACACTTTGATTGATCTGGAACTCACCGTCGTGAGCCTGCGAGTACTTCGCAGGCATCGAAGGCTGCTCATAATCACCCAGCCATCCGATGAATACCGGATTGGACGGAACAATCTTGATCATTCCTCCGTCACAGTCGTAAGTTACCACTTTCACCTTTGTGACATTGCCGTAATTGACGCCCGTTTCTTCCGTCTCGGCATAAGCCCTTAGATAGAATATCTTACCCGGAGTCACATCCTCCATGGAAAGGGTGAAGGTCTCATCACACGAGGCGAAACTGCTGTTCTTTATCGTCGGCAGCTTAATGGAAGATGACCAGCAGAAACCGAAGGAGGTCACAGTATTGCCCTGCCTGTCCTCGATTGCGCTCTTGACGACAAGGGAACTGTAGGTATTCTCAAGAACCTGTATTTCCGCAAATTCCACAGGGTGGATATCGAGGGTCGAGAATGTGATTTCCTCAGAATAGCCCGCCCCGTTTTCCGTCATTGCATAAGCACGAACCCTATAAGCCGTTCCTATCTCAAGTTCACCTATGGTCGCACTGAATCCTTCGGCCGAGTTCACGGCATGTACGGAAAGAACGCCATCACCGCCGATAACAAGTTCTCCTGTCGTTGCAGAAGTGTAAACAAAACCTGTTGATGTAACCGGATAATCTCCGGAATCCACAACAGAACCGGAAAGAGTGGCTTCTGTGGCGTAGATATCCGTAGCAGGAGAAATGCCGACCGTAGGAAGTTGAAAGTCGGTAGTGGAGAAAGTCATCTGGTTTCCGTAAATAACGGTTCCGTCTTTCATTACCGCAAATGCCTTCATATAGTACTTGTGCATCGGTATGAGTTCGTAAGTCCTGACCGAGAACTCGCCCTCTCCCGCATCAACGGACACACAGGGGCTGTCCGTGAAAGAAAACAGTTCGGAAGAGGAAAAACAGACACCGCGGCACAACATATTGGCCGTTCCTCCTTTTGTAGAGCCACGAAGGACAGCGGTCGAACTCGTCGCCGTCGTAACGGGCAATGTCTCAACAGTGGGAAGAGAATTGTCCGCTTCCTCCTTGCAGGAGGCTGCAAGGACGACGGCCGAGAGCAAACAAATTATTCTGAATCTCATAGTCATACTGTCAGTTTTGTCCGGTAATGGCAAGTCCCACATCCTCTCCGTTCACCGACAGGAAAGCCTGTGAACGGTCAGAGAAATCGATGCCGCTGCCATAAGCTTCCTTTTGGTCGAAATACCAATAGGACTCGTTCATATACTCAGGAACAGTATCGGAATATATCCAGCGGTTGTAATACTTTTTTTTGACGAAATTGCCCTTGATACCAAGTTTCAAGCCCTCCGGAGTGGTCACGAAACATTCTATCCCGTCATCTTCCGTATATGCCTTCTGCTCCGGCACACTCACCGGAGAGTTTATAATACTGTTACGGAGAGCCTCGAATTTTTCATCCGTGTCGATATCCTTGTCCACGCGCCACCACATTATCACTCCTCCGAGTTCATCAGGTGACGGAGCGGTTCCTTTCAATTCGGTAGTTATTCGAAGCGCCGTTCCATAGACATAACTGCTGTTATTGGAATCATAAGTGAGCACAGGAGTTTTCATCCGGCCGTCCGTTCCAAAAGTAAACAGATACCTGATCGAGACTACTATATCCTCTATCCTGGAGAAATAAGTCATACCTCCGGCCTGGTTCAGGGCCTTAGCGTTGCCGCTCATCGCGAACCAGTCGCTTACCCGTTCGTTTCCGACCCACATTTCATCCACATAAGTCCCGGGCACTATTATATGCGAACAGAGGTTGGACGCAGCCGGAGGGTTATCCCTTCCGTTGCCGGCTTGTAGCACTACGACCTCGTTGGCATTCTGTGACCTCGCCCATGCGTCACGGAAGCAGGTCCATACGTGGGAACCATATGGGATACGCCCGAAGGGGTCATTTCTTCCCTCCATATAGTGGGCGAAATTGATTATATCCCTGTGGGCGTTCCCTGCAACGACGACAGAAAGCGATTTTTCCGTTCCATTGCCGGTATAGTGATGTCCGGCACTGCTGATCGAGAACTTCCTGTCGATATAATTCATTGCGTTCATCGCATAGTACTCCTTTCCGGAAGCGTCCGTCCCTTTTTCAGGTCCGAACGTCCAAGCGACTGTCCGGGGATAAGTATCATTGATGCGCCTGTCCTGTGCCGAAGGCTCCCAGGAAGCAAGAACGTTGTACCAATACATCCCGTACCCGTATATCAGGCCTCCGGCAAGCTGATCAATCTTTCCGCCGCTGGAGCCGCGGTAATAGCAGCGGGACATCGGGCCGGAACTGACCTTTCCGGGCGTGAAATAATTCGCAAAGATACAGGCGGACAGGTAATCCCTGCACTTGAGGGCCATCGCCCTGGCTTCTTCGTTTTTCGTATATTTGGCAAGATATCCGATACATTCAGCCTGTACGCCGGTATAAGTGGGTGAATTGTGCTCATGAATGCCCCAGTCGCACAGGAAACCGTAAAACTCGCCCAGCATGGAATACCCCTTCGCAGCAATCTCGGCGGGTGTAAGGTTATGCCCGCACCCCCAGGTCCGGTTCCCGCTGAGATTCTCTCCCAGGGCTACCATATTCCAGGCTCGCATTATATAAATATTTGAATAGCTTACCGCGACGTTGTCGTGATTCCACGAAGCATAAAGCGCTTTGTCCACAAAGTCATCGAACAGAGCCTTCACGTCTTCCGGCCATCCGGGATAGTATTCTATTAAAGCCGGGCCGGCAAGTTCCAGTGCGAATTCAATATTATTCTCATCGCTCATATCTCCTCCTATAGTACGCGGGACCTTTCCGAGATCAGGGAGTTCCTGGGCCTGACAGGCACAGAAACGCTGCAGAGCGGCTTTAACATATTTGACATCCATCCCCAGGTGACAGGCCTCAAGGATGAAATCGAAATAACCTGTGGTGTCGAAACCGTCGTCGCTCGCATTGACATCGTTCCAAAGGGCATCGACCCGAGGATCTCTGTTGAATCCGGGTTCGCCCTTTTCAGCAGGCAGCGCCACGGCACTCCCCTTGCAGCCCGTAAGAACTGCAATCACACAGACAAGAAATATTCTTAAGATACTTTTCATAAAACGCGTCCTTTTCAGTTCCCCCATCCTTCACTTTGAACAAGGGCCGGATTGATATCTATTTCGGACTGAGGGATGGCATAGCGCCAGTTCCTCTTCGTAAAATTACGTATCGACACCTGTGTCAGCGCCAAAGGCACTCCGTCATACCCGAGGATACTCTGGCCAGTCAGCGACTCGTAGTCAAAATCCCCGTCGTTATGGGCATACCAGCGCTGCCAGTCCGGATAGAGATGTCCCTCCCCGGCTAGTTCATACACTCGTTCATCACGTATAAGCTGACGAACAGTCGCCTGGTCGCCGGCACGGCTGACCTTCGGCATTCCCACCCGCGTCCGTATCTTGTCCAGGGCATCAAACACCTCCGCGGAAGGGCCTGCGCTTTCATTCAGGGATTCTGCATAAAGCAGCAGGACATCAGCCCAGCGGATCAAAGGGATATCGATGCCGGAATGGCGGCGGATCGTCGTCTCATTACCCTTGTTACAGAATTTCCGCCAGCAATAATTGGTATTGGAACTGTGATTGGAACGAAGGCAAGGGTACGGAGCAGTCCTCGTGTCATAAGGAGCCCTGTACTCATAAGTCAGGTTGTCCTTTCCGACAAAAAGTCCGTAAGGCCGGATAATGCTGGCATCAAGCCTTGGATCCCTTCCAGCGAAGAACGCATTGACTGCATTCCTGTCGCTCCAGTCGGGATATACACCATTGAATTTTGTCCCCTGGATTGTCAGGTAAGAATCCACAAGTTCCTTTGTCGGGATAGAAGTATTTGTCCCGGCGCAGTTGGCAGACCTGTTGGAATAAAGAAGGTCGAGCCTGCTGCCATTGCCGTACGTGTTTATGCAGTCTATCACGAAAACGCTCTCATTGTTGTCCTCACCCTGTTCAGTAAACAGTTTTTCATAGTCGGAATATAGTGAATAAGGCTGGCCTGACCTGTCGTTTTCCTGCACCACTCCGGAGAACACCTCCGCCGCTTTGGCATAATTCCCGGCATACAGATAGACCTTTCCAAGGAGGACCATGGCGGCACACCTGTTGGCCCTGCCTTTCTCATAGGAGCGCCATGGCAGACGGGAAATCGCTTCTTCAAGATCTTCAACCATCACTTTGCGGACATCCGCAGGAGTCGAACGCGCCCTGTACGACTTGTCGTAATCCGGCATAGATGTATAGAGCGGAACTCCGGGGTCGTTGTTCTTGTGACCGCTGTAGAAAGTGAGGAGGTCGAAATAATAGAGGGCACGGAGGAAATGCGCCTCTCCTACATAGTTATTGAAGGTTTCCTCTTCAAGGAGATCCTCCATCTTCACTATATTTTCAATAGCGAGGTTGCAGTACTGCACTCCGGTATAATCGGCAAGCCACTTATTTGAGAAAACTCCATAGCTTGTCGTTGCGGAATTGTTGCAGAAATACCGGCATCCGGTGTCGTCAAAGCCGGTTCCCCAGGCAAAAGCATATTTGGTGTAGGTGTCGGTCATCGGATTGCTGGAGATGCATCCGGCCGGACTGTACGGATCGCTTCCTATGGGAAAACATTTGATCGGGGAATAAGCTCCGACGATTCCGAGGTCGGCGTGTTCTTTTGTCGTCCACATTTCAAGCGAACCTATCCCGTCTTCCGGAACGGTGTCAAGAAAGCCCTTGCAGGAACTCAGGCACAAGGCTGAGAAGAAAAATACAAATAATATCTTTTTCATTGTTCCGCCCATTAGAATGTGAGACTTAACCCGAAGATGAAACGGGAGACATTAGGATAATTGGACGATGAACCGTTCTCGGGATCCAGTCCCTCAAAACGGGTAATCGTAAAGAGATTTTCACCAGTGAAATAAACCCTGGCCCGGGAAAGGACAGACTTGAACCAACGTTCCGGGAACGTATATCCGAGGGTGACGTTGCGCAGTTTCATATAGGAAGCATCCTGAAGCCAGAAATCACTGCTGACCGTATTGCGGCCACCATCGTTGGTCGTAATGGCCGGAATCTTACTGCCCTGATTGGAAGGAGACCAGGCATCAAGGAATTTCTTATTGATGACAGAACCGTTTTTCAGGACATTTGTATACCACGTACTGTTTAGATACTGTGAAATCCCTCCCACCCCGCTGAACATAAGTGAAAGATCTATGCCTTTCCATTCAGCGTTAAAGGTAATTCCGAAGAAATGGGCGGGATATGAATGTCCCTTTATGACACGGTCGTCATCGTCTATTATCTTATAGCCTTTCTCCCCCTCTTTCTGCTGGTCCTTATAGATAAAATCACCGGGCTGTGGAGTGGAGGGATAAAATACATATCCGTCGGCAAGCATCCGGTCAATTTTCTCCCGGGTGGCTATGCAGTCCACCTCCCGTACATAATAATCATATATGCCGTATCCTTCAAGAAGGATGCGCTGGCCTGAGTAAGTAGGGACGTTTCCGTGGTACTTGAGAACCTTGTTCCTGACGAACGTGTAATTGGCAGATATTCCGTAATGGAAATCACGCCCGGCGGTGCTTTTCCACGAAATTTCCGTCTCGATACCCCTGTTGCGGACCTTTCCAGCATTCGTATAAGGTGCCTCCAGACGGCCGAATACTCCGGGAATGGCGGCTCTGATCAGTATATTGTCCGTCAATTTATCAAAAGCATCGACAGTCCAGTTAAACCTGCCCTTGAATGCCGTGATATCGATGCCGATATTTGTCATCGCCGTGGATTCCCAGGTTAGTTTATCATTGACGATAGCGGAAATACCGACACCGGGGACAGTCTTCCCGTCAAAAACATAGGCATGTCTTTCGTACATAAGCTGGGTCGCGTAGTCTCCTACCTGGTTGTTTCCCAGTTTTCCCCAGGAGACTCGCAGCTTCAGATTGTCGATCTGCGGCACTTTGAACCAATTCTCCTTGGATATCCTCCAAGCCGCAGAGAATGAAGGGAAGAATCCCCAGCGGTGCCCCGGGGCGAAACGGGAAGATCCGTCCGCTCTGAAATTGGCCTCAAAAAGATAACGTCCCCTGAAGTCGTAATTGATGCGGCCGAAGACCGACTGGACGGCACTGTTGGTAGTGTTACCTTTCATCGCCGACGGAGTCGCGGCTGCATCCATAGTCGGAGTTGACGCACTCAGTACATCCAATGCCTGGGCGTATGTGTAGTGATAATTATTGAACTCCTGATTGTACCCTGCCGTAATTGCAAGATTATGCTCTTCCCGGTAAGGCAGAACGTCATAACTCAAATAAGAATCCAGGAACAGGGCGTATGTGAGTCCGTTCTGCTCGGTCAGCTGATTGGAAGTAGTTCCTGTGCGGATGAGTTCAGAATTGTTCTTCAGGTCCCACAGCACCACATCCGGATAGTTCATCTGGCGGAGAACATAGAAATTACAGTTTCCTGCGACACTGTTGTGCCAGACAAGATTGGGAAGGAAGGTTATGTCTATCCCCAGTTTACCGTTGATCTTATAGTTTGACTGCAACTTGTCATAGGCCGAATTGGCCGCGAAGATATTGCCTGCCTGAGCATTGCCGCCGGGCGCCCACTCTCCTCCGAAACGTCCGTCCGAAGTCCTCGGAAGGGTGCCGGGAGATGAATTAGCAACGGAAGACATCAAGGTTGAGACCTCAACTGCATTCTTGCGCCCGTAGTAGCCGTTGATGTTGGCAGAGAGGCGAAGCCATTTCGTAACATCGGCATTTATATTGGCCCGGACCGACCATCTCTGGTATTTCGTTCCCTCCAGAGTTCCCTTGTTGTGAAGGAAACCCACCGAAACGAGATAGTTTACAGCCTTTGTGCCGCCTGAAGCCTGAAGGTTATGTTCAGTAAAGAAAGAAGGCTTGAAGACCTCGTTGAACCAGTCGGTATTACTATAAATCTCATTGTGACCGCTGCCCTCCCGCCATTCTTCTATTGTAGATTCACTGAAGGGCTTCACGGAGCCGGCATTGGCGGAGGCCTTGTTTATTGTCTCCATATAGGTCACATAATCGCTGACGACATCTATCGGCATCGCCACCTGCTGCCAGCCTGCCCTTCCGTTATAGGTAATCTTCGAACGCCCTTCCTTTCCGCTCTTGGTCGTAATCAGGATTACGCCGTTCGCGGCCCTGGACCCGTAGATTGCAGAAGAGGCCGCATCCTTAAGCACGGACATGGAAGCCACATCATTGGGGTTGACATCATTCATCGAGCCAATCACACCATCCACCACAACAAGAGGAGACGAGTTATTGAGAGTCCCGAGGCCACGTATAGTAATTGAAGCCGCATCATCTCCGGGCTCTCCGGAAGTCTGCTGGGCAAGAAGTCCGGAAGCCACGCCCTGCAATCCTGCTGAAAGGTTGGTCACTGCACGGTTCTCCCCTGCATCTTCCAGATTGACCGCAGAAACGGATCCTGACAAGTTGACCTTCTTCTGAACCGCGTAGCCTACGACTACCGACTCTTCCAGCAATTTGTTGTCCTCCTCGAGAAGGACATCGATGAGAATTCTTCCGTCAATACTCTCTTCTACTGACTTGTATCCTATGCAGTCAAAAGAGAGAACGGCATCAGAAGGCGCTTCAATGGAATAGGTACCGTCAGGGGCTACGACAACACCGGCCGTGGTTCCGCGAATCATCACGGACGCACCTAAAACCGGCTCACGCGTCGATGAATCCATAACCGTCCCGTTGACAGTTATCTTCTCCTGCGCATACAACGGCAGCAGAAAAACCAGTAAGAGGACCGTAAGGACAAGTTTCGGCAATGTTTTTTTCATATACTTCACTTTCATAACCCTGATTCATCATCATCCACTGCTGTCTGACGAAGAAAAACCGGGGTCGTGGCAAATATAATTAAATAAGGATACGTCGCAAAAAAATTTCAACAATTTCATACAAATCACACAAAATGCACAGTTTTCTTGTTTTTAACTCATTTTTTTGCGTACTTTGTTATGAAAGAGATGTGAACTATGGGAAAAAAGATCACGATCAAAGAAATTGCAGACCTTTCCGGTGTTTCCGCCGGTACTGTTGACAGGATATTACACAATCGCGGCAATGTTTCCAAAAGGGCGAAGGCTGCGGTAGACAAAGTCCTGGCATCTACCGGCTATGCGACGGAAAAGTATTTTGCAGCAACGGCAAAGACGGTTTCCCTGGCCGTTCTCTCCCCTACTTCGACGATAGGAGACTACTGGTCTGAAGTATATGACGGACTCAACCACGCCATGAAGGAGTTCAACTACCCTGGCGTCTCGATGGAGTATTTCAGCTACAATCAATTTGACGTGTATTCCTGTCTCTCGGCCCAGAAAATGGTTATAAGAAAAAGGCCTGACGCCGTAATCATAGGGCCTACATTTATGGAAGAGACACGAGCCTTCTGCGCCTTGCTCGATTCAGTGAAGATTCCATATGTCTTTGTGGATTCCTACTTCGACGGTCCTGCCCCTCTGGCGACCTTTTCTTCGGACCAGGTTTCCTGCGGCAAAGCCGTTGCTCATCTTCTGACCGGTTTTACCAGGCCCGGAAGCAAACTGGCCATCTTTGAGAGCCGCCGAAGCGGCGCTCGGCTTTCGACAAACACCAAGATGCGCCGTGACGGATTCATAGAATATCTACGAAGCTGCGGACGGGAGAAAGATCTGATAGAAACCTGCTATACTTCCACCGTGCCATCCGAGAATGAAGAAATCATAAAGACCATTGTAAGCCATCATAATGACCTTGAGGGGATAGCAGTTCTCAACTCAAGAGGCAGTTCCATCGCAGAGGTTCTCGACAACCTCGGTCTCTCCGGCATCAAACTCATCTCATTCGACCTTACCATGCCGAATGTCGAGTATTTAAGGAAGGGTGTAATTCAGGCGCTTCTTTGCCAACATCCTTTTACACAAGGATATAAGGCAATCCAAACTTTGATGCATTATCTCATTCAAGGTTCCCTGCCCGAAACTGTCAACAACGATCTGCCAATCGACATAATTCTCAAAGAGACAGTGGATCTCTATCAGGAATAACCGCCTCAAAGCAGGCGGAGCCTGATGCAGGAGGACGTAGAAGGGGTGACTTTGATGGAGTCGTCGATGCGGAGGCCCAGGACGGCGGAGACGCGGTCGTGGGAGGTGTCAACGGGGATGCCGTCACAAGCGGTGCCGGATGCACCTTCGTTGGCGCCGGGCTTGAGGGCGACGAGGATGCGCTCTTTGGCAGGGATTGAAAGGTGGAGGTCGGTGAAGAGGTCGCTGAGCTTTTTGGCGCCGCCGAGGCCGAGGGGGCGGAACCAGTCGCCGGGGCGGAAGCAACGGACGATGAAGGGGAACGGCAGGGCCTCAGCGTCAAAGACGATGGTCCCGGAAGGCTGCTTGAGCGGCATGTCCGCGCTGCGCGGGAAGGATTCGGCCTCGAAGCGGACGCCCGCGAAATTGTAGACTCCCGGCGCCCTCACAACAATGCACTCCTCCTGCAAGGCGGCAAAAGAATCGAGCCTTTTGCGGGCAATCAGGCCTGAAGGAGCGGTCAGAACTTCATATTCATCTGAGAGAAAACGCCTGCCGGAGACGGTCTCCCCGCTTTCAAGCACCTTGACGAGGGACTCCGCCTGCGAGGCATTGAGTCCCCTTTCTTCGAGAAAACGGAAGATAAAATACTTCCAGTGCGGGCTCTTCATTAGCTTCGCCACATCGAGAAGGTCTCCCTTCATGGCCGCCGACATGGCCTTGGAATAAGCCTCCTCCGCGATGGCGTCCACCTCCGCGATGCGCGCAGCATCGGCGCAGAGCGTCTCGACGAAGGACGGATTGATTCCCTCGAACACCGGGAATACGAGGTTACGGATACGGTTGCGCCTGTACTCGCACTCCGCATTGGTGGAGTCCTCCCGGAACGGGACTCCATGGGATGCCGCATAGGCGGCGATCTCCTTGCGCGTCCTTCCGAGAAGCGGCCGCAGGAGCACGATGTCGCCGTAGCCCTCCACGGGAAGCGGAGATTCCTCCTTCATCCCGGACATCCCCCTGCTGCCGGCGCCACGCAGCATATTAAGGATAAGGGTCTCGGCATTGTCGTTGGCGTTGTGGGCGACCGCGACGGCGTCGCAGCCGGCCTCACGGGCCGTTTCTCCGAAGAAACGGTATCTCAGCTCCCTTGCGGCCATCTCTATGCTGATCCCTTTCTCCGCGGCATAGCCGGCGGTGTCGAAATCAGCCTTGTAGAACGGCACTCCCCTCTCCGCCGCCCAGGAGGCCACGAGGGCCTCGTCGCCATCGCTTTCGGCGCCGCGAAGATGGAAATTGCAATGGGCGATGCCTTTCAAGACACCGCCCTTTGCGTATAGGATGTCGGCCATCACCATGGAGTCGACGCCTCCGCTGACGGCCGCAAGGATAGACTGCATTACTTCTTGCTTGCGATGGTGTAGGTGAAGCCGAGCTCGAGGAACTCCTTGAACTGGACGCCCTTGAAGGTCGTCGCGGAAGCATCCTTCTTCAGCTCCTTGTCACGCCTGCTCTGGGTCGCGAGGGTAAGGGGGATGTTGACCTCGGGATCGTAGAGGAGGTTGGTCGAAAGGGTGAGCGAGAAGTACTTGGCGAGCTTCCAGAAGATGCGGTTGTCCCAAGCGATACGGGGGCACTGCTTAGGCTTCAGGTAGTTGTAGAAGACGACGATCTGGCTGCTGTAGGTGAAGTTGTCGTTGACGTCAACCTTGATGTCGGCCTTGAGCTGGGCACCGAGTTCGAAACGGGCCGCCCTGTAGTAGGAACCGCCGGCCATCCAGGCGTTGTACATATTGTACCTGTTGTAGATGTCGGTCTGCTCCTGAGTGGCAGTCCCGGGATCATAGGCTTCAACCTCTTCCTTATGCGCAGCCATGAATGCGCTCTTCTCATCGTATTCAGCCTTGGCCTTCTTGCTGATCTCCATGCCGTAGGTGTTGCGGAGAACGGGCTTTGCGACGATTACGACACCGCCGGTGAGAGGGGCGAAGTTGAGGGTAAACCAGGGCTTGGGGGTCCACTTGATACCAAGACCGAGGGTGATGTATGCCGGCGAGCAGATGCTCATCGTGAGCTCGCGGGCATCCCTCCACGCCTGACGGATGGCCTTCTTGTCATCGACGTCGATCTCGTCGAGGCCCTTCGGGGTCACATAGTTGTAGTTCTTGTCGAACTGGGTCTTGAAGCTGAAGTCAGCCGAGTAGAACAGGTTCTTGACCGGGGTGTCGAGAGCGGCGTTGCTCTGGAGGTAGATGCGGTCCTTGTTCTTCTGGATGATGGGCTTGTCAGCCGAATAGAGGAAGCCGTAGTCGAGCTGGAGGCGGTTGTCCCACTTGAACTTGTCCTTGGCGTAGTTGGCGTTGGCGTCAATGAAGGCGGCGAGGGTGATGTTGTTGTAACCGCCGGCGGCCCAGTTGACGAGGGCGGTCTGACCGAAGTTGAGGTTAGTCTGGAGGGAAGTAGTCCAGAACTTGGGCTTGGGAGCCGGTGCGGGGGTCTCCTCCGCGGCGGTCAGCGCCTCCGCGGCCTCAGTCGCCGCGGCCTGCACGTCCTGTGCAGTAACCTCTTCCTGCGCCATAGCGCTCAATGTCGCCACAGCGATACCAATGAATGTTAAAACAATCTTTTTCATATTTGACATAAATTTGATAAAAATCTATTCTTCAAATGAATAAGCTGTGAATTTTTCAGGCCTTAGCCACCCTCGGCTATTAGAGGGAGGGGCCCACGTAAGTGGGAGGGGTCGCGAAGCGACGGTTTGAAAAATTCACAGCTTATTCATTTAGTATGAACTAGAAAAAATGACACGGCGGTGGGAAGGCTTGCCGGTGTAGACGCACTTGCCTTCTTCCTCGCAGACGAAACTGTCCACCGGGATGCAGCGGATGGTCGCCTTGGGCTCCTCCTGGGTCTTCGCCGCGGTCTCGGCGGTGCCGTCCCAGTGGCAGAGGAGGAAGCCGCCCTTTTCAATCTCCTCCTTGAACTCGTCCCAGCTGTCCACCTTGCGGACCTGGCCCTCGCGGTAGTCGAAAGCCTTCCT
>CADAXR010000050.1 GCA_902791945.1 uncultured Bacteroidia bacterium | reverse complement strand
CGGAGACGCGGGCTATGTGTCCGTCTCCTCGACAAGGCACCTCGCATCCAATGGCTACGGCCTTGGCATCCAGCTCGGAGGCGGGTCCTCCGTCAGGTTTGCCGGAGAGATTACCGGGCTCTGGCGGACCGGCTACTACGGCAACAAGAGCTCGACGACCGTCGTTTTCTGCACCTTCCGCGGGCCGGAAGCCGGCTTCAAGGGGACCCTCGACATCCCCTCGGGGGAGAATAACCTCCACAGGATAGGTCTCTCGGCCTCATGGAAGGGATTGTCGAAATTCACCAATTCCTATTCCTACAAAGGCGAGGTAGGGCAGCAAAAGACCGTAGAGTATCAAGGTAAAAACAAGACACTGTCCGGAAATGATATAGAAGCCGATCTTTCGTACATTGTTAAGATCGGCACGGACGGCTTTCTCCCCTCATGGGAGGCGGGCGTCAGGGCCGGAGCGTTCTTCCGGAGCCAGCACACCGACGTCTATCCCGACTACAGGGACCGTAGATTTGTCAGCCTGACCGCCTCGGTATTTGCCGCTAAGGGCGTCGCCCTGCGCTCAAGTTTTCTCGCCGTCAAAATCTCCGGACTTTATGCCGGAGGGGCCGGCGCCTCGGTGGTGGATGGATCCTACGGCGGCGGCACTTCCAAGACCATTTCCTTCGACGACTGGCTTTACCGCCAGCAGGAATACGACACGGCATCGCGGGCCGGAGCCTCCCTGGAGGCCGAATGGACCTGGCTCGGCGGCAAAAAAGTATCTCCATTCATAAGGATTTCCGACAGTTTCCTTTATCTACTAAAGAAACCGGCTTACCTCGAAGGCCGGTACCGCAACTCAGCCTTCATCAGCGTAGGCTGCAATTTCTGATATTATGAAAAAACTCCTTTCCGCCCTTTCCGGGCTTTTGTTTCTGACGGCGGTTTCTGCGCAGACTATCCCTGACGGGACCGTTTTCCTCAAGGGAAGCCTTGACAACGGCCTCACTTATTATGTCTGCCACAACGAGCTCCCCGCGGGGTGCGCCGATTTCTACATAGTCCACAATGTCGGCGCCCTTCAGGAAGAGGACAACCAGGACGGCCTGGCCCACTTCCTCGAGCACATGGCATTCAACGGGACCCGCCATTTTCCGGAAAAGGGGATCCTCGACTTTCTCGCAAAGGAGGGCGTGAGGTTCGGCTATAATGTAAACGCCTACACGACAAAGACCGAGACGGTCTATCACCTCTCAGAGGTACCTCTCGTCAGGGAGTCCTTCGTAGACTCGGTGCTTCTGGTACTTCACGACTGGTCCTGCGACATCTCCTGCGAGCAGAAGGCCCTCGACGAAGAGAGGGGCGTCATCAGCGAGGAGTGGAGGCTGAGAGACGACAGCCGCACCAGGATGGCACAGAAGCAGACCGCCCTTTTCTACAACGGATCGAAACACACCAAAAGGAGCGTAATAGGCTCGCTGGAGGTCATCAACGGGTTCAAGAGGGAGGAGATTCTCGACTTCTATCACAAGTGGTACCGCCCGGACCTTCAGGCCGTCATTGTAGTCGGTGATTTCGATGCCGGCGAGATGGCGGAGAGGATAAAGAAAGCTTTTTCGGATATCCCGGCGGCAGTCAACCCTGCGCCGAAGGGGGTATATAATCCTCCGGCAATCACGGAACCCCGTTTTGTCGATATGACAGACCACGAAATCCGCTACCAGGCCTACAAGGCCTTCTACCGGCAGGATCTGCCGGATGCGGACCGCTGTGACGAGTCGTTCTACAAGGATCACCTATGCCGTCTCATCGTCAACTCAGTGATGGCCGACCGGCTCAGGGAAAGGTCCAAGGAGAAGGACTCCCCTACCCAGAGGGCTACGATGGTGACCAATTTCCACTCTCCGTCCATGTATGTATCCCAAGCTACTGTAGTCCCGACAAAAAAGGGAGACTTCCTGTCCTGCCAGCGTTTCACTGAACGTGAAATCCGCCGGCTTCTTCTTTACGGGGTCTCACCGGAAGAGATAGAAGTGGCCAAGCTCGGGATCGCAGCCAAACTCCACCTTGACAATTCGACGGACCGCGACGAGCTCAAAAACGGCGAGATTGTCACCATGGCCCTCCAGAACTTCCTCACCGGGACGCCGCTGGTGCTTCCAATCGTCATGACGGACATACGCCGTGCACTCCTCGACGGCATCGGGCCGGAGGACATAGCGCCGTATCCGGAGAAAATGTTCGGAGTGGAGAGCAGGATCTATTCCAACTCCTATAACATTAAGGAAGAAGACCTCGCTCCGACTGTGGAGCAGATGAAACAGGTGAATGCGGAAGTTGCGGCGGAAAAGATTGAACCCTGCTTCCTGGACTACCCCGACCTTGACATGTCCGTCGACGCAGCGCCCGGCAAGGTGCGCTCCGTATCGAAGGCCAAAGGAAGCGACATGGAGCTGTGGAAACTCGGAAACGGCGCCTCGGTCTATTACAGGCCGGCCGCGCCGGTCGGAAGGGGCGACCACATGGTCATGACCATCCTTTTCGACACCGGCTACAACGCCCTGGACAAAGATGCGATTGCAGCATCCCGCTATGCCCTCTCCTATGACAAGCGTATCGCCGGATTCCGCGACCGCTCCAAGCCGGAGCTCCGCAACTACCCGGACATGTACGGAGTGAAAATGTCCCTCGGGGGCAATTCAAGGCGTGCCAGGATAGACGTTTCCTCCACGGAAGACAAGGTCGAGAATGCCTTCAAGGCAGTGTATCTCAGCCTGAGCGACCCCTGCTTCGGCACGGAAAAGATGCTGCGGCACAGCAAGGCCTCGTCCCTCAAGTCGCTCGGCAACGAGGACACCCCGAAGGAACTCTTCGAGAAGGAGTGCCGCGAAAAGACCTACGGGAACCACCCGTGGCTCGCGGAGATTGACACCGCCGCGGTGGAGGCGCTCGACGCCTCGCTTGCGGAAGAAGTGTTCCGCCGCCTGTACGGCAATATTCCTTCGATGAAGGTAATCCTCTGCAGCGACCTCCCGAAGGAGAGGATGAAGGAGCTCGTGGAGAAATACATCGCTTCACTTGACGTACCTTATAATTATAAGAAGGCTTCCTGCAAGCCTCCCGTGCCGCTTGTCAAAGGCGGCCTTGAGATCAGGCGGAGCGAAAAGCCCGTCTCCGAACCCTACTCGGACATCAGCTGGACCCACTATTTCAAGGCGAAAGGGAGCCTGAAGGAAAAAGCGACCTCCGACATTCTCGACTACATCATGTCCGCGAGGTATCTCGCCCTCATCCGTGAAGAGCGTGGCGGAGCCTACAGCGTCTCCTTCCACACCGACATCTCTCACGAGAAGGGCATTCCTTCCAATGCGTTCGTGGAGTTCCGTACCCGGCCTGAAGTGAGGGACCTCGTGCTCGGCGACCTTGGCGACGTCCTCTCGAAGATGTCCGCCGAAGGCCCGGAAGCTGCCGAGATGGACCTAGCGGTCAAATACCTTGTCAAGCGGTTCTACGAGAACGAGGACAAGGCGGCCCGTTCACTCTCCAGGATGGAGGGACGGATGGTCTCGTTCGTGGACGAAGGCATCCCCTACGGCTATGACTATGAGAAAGTGGTAAGGTCCGTCAAGGCTTCCGACGTCCGCGCCCTCGCGAAGAAGATCTCCGCCGGCGACCTGCTGCTCAAAATTTACAACGAGGAATAAAAAAATTTCCAAAAAAATTTGGAAGTTTAAAAAATTGCCGTATCTTTGCAGTGTACTAATAAACTAATACACTCAAACGATATGGTAACAGTCAAAAACTTAAGCTTCTCCTATCCGTCGCAGGAAGTCCTGAAGGACATCTCGATGGAAATGAAAGAAGGCTGCATCTACGGCCTTCTTGGCGAGAACGGTGTCGGCAAGACGACGCTCCTCACCCTCCTCTGCGGGCTTAAAAAGCCTGCCGCCGGTTCGATAGAGATAGAGGGTCGCGACCCTTACAATCGTCTCCCCTCCCTCCTGGCGGACCAGTTCTACCTTCCTGACGAAGTGGAAGCCCTCAACGAAAAGGCCTTCTCCTTCGCCGCTTCCCGCGGGGTTTTCTATCCGAACTTCAGCGCCGACAACTTCAAGGCCCTTCTCGAAGAGTTCGAGGTGGACGGCGAAAAGAAGATGAACACAATGAGCGCCGGCCAGCTCAAGAAGACCTGGATCGCCTTCGCCCTCGCGACCGGCGTGAAGTACTACTACCTCGACGAGCCGACCAACGGGCTTGATATTCCCTCGAAGGCGCAGTTCCGCAAGTCCATCATGAAATACGCACGCGAGGACGCGACCTTCGTGATCTCCACCCACCAGGTGAGGGACCTCGAGAACATCATCGACCCCATCATCATCCTCGACAGGCGGGACGTGCTCGTCAACGCCACGGTCCAGGAAATCACCTCCAAATTCTTCTTCGACTACGGCAACGAAATCCACGAAGACGCCCTCTACGTCGAGCGCATTCCCGGCGGCTGCATCCAGGTCCGCCCGAACACGACAGGAGAGGAGTCCAAGATCAACATCGAAGCCTTCTTCAACACGGTCCACTCCCACAAGGAGCTTGTCAAATCTTTACTTGCATAAGCCATGAACGAGACATTTTCAGCAGGAAGATTCTTCCGCTTCTTCCTCTTTGACAACAAGCAGATCTGGAGCCGCAACACAAGGGCTGTAGTTACCTTCGGCGGTCTCGGCATTATACTATATGTGGTCACGGTGCTCCTCGGGCTGATATTCACCCAGGAGTGGAACGGTCCCTCCCTCTGGGCCAGGGTCTTCACCCTCGCCTTCGCCTCGCTGGTGCTGGTGTTCTACCAGACAAGGACCTACGGCTACCTGACGGAGCCCAAGGCCGGTAGCGCCTACCTGATGCTCCCGGCATCGCGCCTGGAAAAGTTCATCTCGATGATGGTCATCACCCTCATTGAACTGCCCCTTGCATTCTTCGGTATCTACCTTTGCGTGGACGGGCTGATCGCCCTCATCGACCCCACGGTCGAAGGCGCGATCATCACCAATATCAGCAACATCTACTCTTCGTTCAACCAGTTCGTCTCCAGCAACGCAGAGGCGGTTGATCTCGGGATCGGAGCCGCCGGGCTGACTTTCCAGTTCTGGGTGGACACCTGCATCTACCTTCTGTATTTCCTGCTTTGCGGAATCTGTTTCAAGAAGCACAAAATTGCATCCGGCCTCGCAATCCTCATCGGTCTGTCCCTGCTGATCACGATCCTCTTCGGGGTCTCCATCCACGCCGGACTGTTCAACGGCATCACGAGGATGCTGCAGGGCCTTTCCGACGCTCCGGTCGAGAAGACGACCAGCCTGATCAACTGGATAGTGAACTCCGGCTTCGTCCTCAACGGCCTGACGGTAATCGGTCTCGCAACGGGTATCTACTTCCGTATCAAGACCTTAAAACACTAGGATCATGGATTTCTCAACTGAAAGACCGATATTCCTGCAGATTGCGGACTCCTTCTACGAGAGCATCCTCTCCGGCGCACTTAAGCCGGGAGAGAGGATACCCTCGGTGAGGGAGGAGGGCGCCGAGCTCGGCGTCAATCCGAACACTGTGATGCGTACCTACGAACGGCTGACAGCCGACGGGGTCATCTACAACCAGCGCGGCATCGGCTACTTCGTCGCCGACGATGCGCGTGAAAAAGTCCTCGAGGCGGAGAGAAAGCGCTTTATGGAAGCGGAGCTTCCGGCTTTCGTCCGCAGAGTCAAACTCCTTGATATAGATCCATCCGTAATCAAAAAAGCACTGTAGTCATGAAAAAAGCATTATCAATATTTCTTGCCGCCGTCGCACTGACCGGCTGCCTCAACATCAAATTCAACAAAGAAGGCCTCCTCAATATCACCGGAGACGCAATAGAGCTCGGCAGCTCGAAGAAAATCAAGTCGGAAGGCCCGGCCGTAGTCAAGGCCTATCCAGTGGAGGCTTTCACGGCCATAAAGGTCAACGGAGGGTTCGATGTGGACATCACCGTCGGCGACGAGACCAAAGTCGAGGTAGAGGCCGCGGAGAACATCCAGGATGTTCTCGAAATCGAGACCGTGGACGGAGTGCTCGTCATCAGCACCAAGGACAAGGTGGCGATCGACAGGTCCGATATCTCGATACAAACCCCGGCTCTCAGGGCAATCACCATCAACGGCGCGGGAGACATCGATATCAATTCCGACCTTGAATGCGAGGATTTTGTCCTGGAGATCAACGGCGCCGGCGATGTCAGCACCGAAAAGATTGCCTGCAAAGGCCTGTCGGTCAAGGTCAACGGAGCCGGCGACGTGGATTTCAAGGAGATCGACTGTGCGAATCTTGACGTCAAGATCAACGGCGCAGGAGACTTTTCCGTAGCCGGAAAGGCCGTCGATGTCAATGCGGAAATCAGCGGAGTGGGCGAAATCGACGCCTCCGCACTCGAGGTTTCCGGGACATTCAATAAAAAAGTCTCCGGTATCGGTAAGGTGAAAAAGAATTAGATAAGCCCGGCGGGGATGCTCAGAGTGAGCGTCCGCGCCTCGGGATCAAGAGAGAGGAGGAGCTCGCCGTTAAAGGGAAGGAGCACCTCTTCTTTTTTTGTCTGCACGTAGATGCAGGGATTGCCCGGGATGGCCTCGTAGCCGGAGACGGTGCCGACGACGGTACCGTCTTCCGCGCCAATGACGCTCCAGCCCTCGACGGGCGAGAGGTCGCCTTCCATGAGGCGCTCGGAGAGAGTGTCCTCATCGTACTCGAAAGCCTCGTCAGGGAGAAGGAGCGAGCGGCCGACCATCTCCTCGGCGTCGTCCTTTGAACGGACGCCGGTCAGGCGGACAAGGGCGCGGGACATTCCCCTGCGGACGAAGGATTCAAAAAAGAAAGGAACCGGAAGTCCGTCGAATTCGACGAATACCGGTTCCTCAAGGGCGATATCTTCCGGATCGAAATCGATGAAGCTTACGAGAAGTTCACCTTCGACACCGTTGGATTTCAGTACCTGAGCGATGCGCTCCATCGCTACTCGGCGCTCTCCTCAGCGGCGGGCTCTGCTGCAGGAGCTTCAGCCTCTGCGGCAGCTTCCTCTGCGGCGGCGCGGGCAGCCTCCTCAGCCTCGGCCTTCTTGGCGGCGAGAGCTTCGGCACGGGCAGCGTTGACCTTAGCCTCAGCAGCCTTGGCGGCCTTGGCCTTCTCGATAGCCTCGTTCTTGAGACCGGAGACCTTGGAGCCGATCTTGGCGTCCTGAGCGGCCTTCCAGGCGGCGAACTTGGCGTCGGCCTGCTCCTGGGTGAGGGCACCCTTCGCAACGCCACCCTGGAGGTGCTTGCGGAGGAGGACTCCCTCGTAGGAGAGGATCCTGCGGGCGGTCAGGGTCGGCTGTGCACCGACGTTGAGCCATGCAAGGGCCTTGTCAGCATCGAGAATGATGGTGGCAGGGTTGGTGTTGGGGTTGTAGGAGCCGATCTGCTCGATGAAACGACCGTCACGCGGGGCGCGTGAGTCAGCCACGACAATGTGGAAGAATGCGAAATTCTTCTTTCCGTGGCGCTGTAAACGAATCTTAACAGCCATTGTGAATCTGTTTAAATGTTAAAAAGTTCCTTAATTCCTTCCAACCCGTGGAAGGGACCGCAAAGTTAGAAAAACTTTTTGATAAAAAAAATTTGCGGTTTTATAAAAGTGTTGTATCTTTGCAGTCCCAAACCAACTGCGGTAGTGGTGAAATGGTAGACACGCTACTTTGAGGGGGTAGTGCCCGTTGGGGTGTGTGAGTTCGACTCTCACCTACCGCACCTGAAGAGACGACCTTTCGAGGCCGTCTCTTTTTTGTTATTTTTTCCGGAAAATGGTATCTTGGCGCGGTAAAAGCTTTTTATGAGAACTGCGAAGTATCTTCTCTTTCTACTTCTCGCCGTCGTTCCGATGGCGGCATCAGGGCGTTGCAACAAGAAGGCAGACGCGCCACGGACGGCCGTCGGGCTGAAATATAACGCCGACGGCAAATTCAAGATCCTCCAGCTGACGGACACCCACTTCATCGCGGGCGACCCGCGGTCGGAGCGGGCGCTGCAGAACATAAATGCCGTACTGGATGCAGAGAAGCCCGATTTCGTCATCCACACAGGCGACATCATCTTCGGCGAACCGGCAGCCGAGTCGGCCCGGGCGGCCCTCCAGCCGCTTGTGGACCGTGGCATCCCGTTCGCCGTCGTGCTGGGGAACCACGACAGCGACTTCTCCCTCTCCAGGGGCGAAATCTATGACCTGGTGCGCTCCATCCCGGGCAACGTAAACACGCCGGCCGACACTGCGGCTCTTTACGGCTATTCAAACGACATAATCACCCTGTCCGGCGCCAATGGCCCGGACCACGTCTTGTACTTGTTTGACAGCGGGAACCGTGACGTCCTCGCCGGCATCAAAACATATAGTTATATCCATGCGGACCAGATTGACTGGTACCGGCGCGCTTCCGCCTGTTTCACCGAGAAGAACGGCGGCAAGCCCGTCCCGTCACTGGCATTTTTCCATATTCCCTTCCCGGAATACGGGATCGCGATTCACGGAGACTCCAAGAAAGGCCGCGCAATTGTCGGGAACTACGGCGAAGAGCCCTGTCCCCCGAAATTCAACTCGGGACTGTATCTCGCGATGAGAGAGTGCGGAGATGTCTTTGCCACCGTCACAGGCCACGACCACGACAACGATTTCGTCATGCTCTGGCAGGGATTCCTCATGATTTACGGCCGCTTCAGCGGCTGCGACACCGTCTATAACGACCTCAAGCCAAGCGGCGCCCGCGTCTTCGAATTCACCGAAGGCGACGACGGCTTCCGCACCTGGATCCGTCTCTCCGACGGCCGCACCGAGCAGGACCTCTACCTTTTCCCCTCCATGAAAACCCTCAGCGACGCCCGCTGATGTGACATTTTTATAACTTGCAACTCATTAAAATGAAAAAAATCATAATCCTGCTTTCTGTTCTGACTGTCGCCATGACAGAAGCCCTGGGTCAAAGCATCCGCGGAGATTTTACCCCTCTTCAGAGCGAATCTAAAGTACAAATCCAACTGGACTACTCAAAAGCCGATATCCATGGCATGACAGAAGATGATTTCGCCGTCTATGAGGAGGACTGGAATGAAGACAAGCCTGAAATTATCAGCAAGTTTGTGACCGCATGCAACAAAGGGATTGGCTACACCCCATATCTTATTATAAGCCGCAGTACTCCATATATCCTCAAGGTTGATATTCTTACGATCTTCGATAACGGCGACTGTATCCTGGATGCCAGCCTCATCAACCCGGAAGGCCTCACGATAGGGACGATTGAGAATGTCCGCGGGGAAGGTGGCAGATTCGGCACCAAACTCAACCTGATCAAAGACGGCTCTGAAGATTCAGGTCTCCAACTCGGCAGACTCCTCAAAAAGGCCATGAAAAAGCGCCAATAGCCCGGCATCCGCCCGCAAAGTGTCAGTACCCCTCCGAAGAGATGGGTGGGTACTGACGAAAAGGGCCGATTTTGACGGTACCCCTCCGCTCTCGTGGAGGGGTACTGACGTGCATAAAAAACACTGAATGTGTATAAAAAACGAAAATAGTTGCAGCGGCAAGGCCCGGAGGAGAACATTCATCCGATCGATTTTCATATGTTTGCCGAAAAAGGACCGCGATGATATTCATCTTTCTCAGTTCCTCACACCTTGAGGACAGAATCTGGTTCCGGGACGAAGAAGATTTCAAAGTCGGAATGAACAGCGTGGCACTTGCAGCGGTGAAGACCGGTGCCGGAGTCGTCGTATTCGTATTGATGTCGAATCACGTGCATTTCCTGCTGATGGTGGATAATCCCGCTCAGGCAAAGGCATATTTCGACTTTTTTAAAAGCCTGTACTCCAAACATATTCATAAAAAATACGGAGTCAGGCGTTTCCTAAGGGAAAATCAGTGCGACTATAGCGAGGTCTCGCCTTCAAGCCTTGACGAAGGGCTCGAAAGGGTGATTGCATACATATTGATGAATCCTGTTGCGGCGAATATCGTGGCAAACGCATTTCTTTACCGATGGGGGTGCGGAGAATGTTTCTTCTCCCAAAGGGCACCCCGAGGCAAAAAGGCCGGGGCTCTCAGCGGTAGGGAGAAAGCCAGGATCCTTAAAACAACGTTGAAGATTCCGGATAGTTTCATCATCAGCGAAGATGGTTATATTCTTCCGGAGTCATATATACTCAAAGATTTTGTACAGTCAGTCTTCCACACGCCTAAGAGATTGAACTTCCATCTTTACAACTCCTCAAAAGCACGACAGGTAATTGAAGGCGCCCCGCCTTCCCTTCCCTCTTTCAGGGACCAGAGCCTAGTGTCCCTGGCACATGACATTGCCGTTTCACTTTTTCGTAAAGACTCCCTCTCTGAACTGGACACCGGTGAACGCCGATTGATGATTCAGGAGGTAAAGCGCCGCACCGGAGCCGACATCAAGCAGCTCACCCGCGTCCTAGGGCTTAGCCACCGCGAGATCGCGGAGCTGGAGTAACGGCCTATTCGCCATCCCCCTGCTATCAGCCTCCATCGCCCGCAAAGTGTCGGTACCCCTCCGGTGCGATGGGTGGGTACTGACGAAAAGGGCCGATTTTGACGGTACCCCTCCGCCTTCGTGGAGGGGTACTGACACGCATTGAAAGGAAGGCCTGCTGAACTCTATCGAGGGATAAAACTCACGGCCTGGCCGCCTCCGGGGGCCATCTCCACGTGGAGAGTGTCGCCGGAAGTCACAGTCCTGGTCTCGATCCTGTACGCCCTGCGGTCGCGCGCTCCGTCTTCCGGAGTCGGAGCCGCATCCGTCGGGCCGGCCGACAGGTCGTCGGCATAGACCGTGGCGTCGTATTCCTTCCCTGGCTCAAGGAAATCAAGCGGGATATCGAGCGCCCTCGCGGAGGAGTCCGTCCCGGCGCCGAGGAAATAACGGTTGCCGGCGCGGCGCACTACCGCTATATACTCCCCTATCCCGCCGTCCAGCGCCTTCGAAAAATCGCAGTCCGCGTCGAAGTCGCGGAAAAACTGGAAGGCCGGGTGCCCCTCATAGTTTTCTATGAGGTCACAGGCCATCTGGAGCGGAGAATAAAGAATCACCCAGTTGGCTATCTGCCGTGCAAGGGTCGTCTTAATGCAGGTACGGCTGTAGTCGCCGTTCCACGGCTTCCTGTCGGGATTCCTGCGGGCGGCCTCATAGTAAATGTCAAAGACACCCGGAGTATAATCCATGGGGCCGCCGAGGAGACGAGTGAAAGGAAGCGTGCAGAGATGCTCCGGGCTGTTGCCGGCACTCCAGGCGTTCCATTCCATACCCCTCGCACCTTCACGGGTCATCATATTCGGCCACGTACGCCGTATTCCCGTCTCCTTTATGGGTTCGTGGGCATCGATGGCGATGCGATGCGCCGCAGCCGCCTCAACCACCTTCTGGTAGTGGCGGACGCCATACTGGCTGTGGTGCGCATACCCGTTCGGCATGCCGCCGGCATAGCCCGTCTTAACCGTGTGGATACCCCATTTCTCATAGAGGGCGAACGCAGTGTCGATTGCAGCTTCATATTCGGGCACATTGCCGCCGGTCTCGTTGTGGAGCCAGAGGGCGACACCGAGGCTGTCGGCGTGGGCCTTGATCCGCGGGAGGTCGAAATCGGCATAAGGACGCGTGTAGTCGAAATGTTCCTCGCCTCCCCAAGTGTCCCATCCGTAGTTCCAGCCTTCAAACAGGACGCCCTGGATGTTGTTGGCCGCGGCAAAATCTATGTGCCGCAGCGCATTCTCCGTCGTGGCGCCGTGACGGGGCCCCATCGTCCAGCTCTGGGTCCCGAGGTGCATACCCCACCAGACTCCTATGTATTTCTGCGGCTTAATCCACGAGGTGTCCTCTATCTTAGAGGGCTCGTTGAGATTGAGTATCAGGGATGAATTGATGAGGTCCACAGCCCTGCGCCCGAGCTGCACAGTCCTCCAGGGCGTCTTGAACGCCCCGGGGACGACCGCCTTCGCTTCCGTTCCGGGAAGCGGGGCCAGACGCGAACGGAACTCCGTTCCCTCGACCCTTTCGAGGTTCATCTCGGGAAAATCATACAGCGCAGCCTCGTGAATGCTTCCGTAAACATCACCCGCAAGGAATGTAAACGGAGTGTTGGCATCCGGCGTGCCGGAAATAGGAAGTTTCCTGAACGGACACTCATAGGTGTCGAAATTGGACTCGATGCTCCAGGAGGTGCCGTCCTCCGCAAAGCGGAAGCCGGTGTTCTCGCGGAGAATACGCAGAGTGTCTGCCGGAGCGTCATATTCACAGCGGAAGCCCGCTCCGTCGTCAAACACACGGACCCTCAGGGTCATACGGACGCCGGACGGGTTCTCCAGGAAAACCGCCGTTTCGCGATGACAGTCCCTCATCTCCTTGTTCTCGCCCCAGGGCTGCTCCCAGGCCTCATCGACGCGGCGGCGGGTCACTTTCCTGACCTTGTATCCGCCGTAAATGTCGAGACCTTCGGCTTCAAGGCCGACGGGCGAAGGACCGAGCACGGACTTGCCGTCCATCGAAACGGTGTACTGCGGCACTCCGGCCGTGTCCAGGCAGACATCAAAGACGATGCTCCCGTCCGGGGAGGCCGTCTGCAAATTCTGCCTGCACGCCAGGAGGGCGAGCAGGCAGAAAAAGATGGAAATGCGCTTCATTAGCGTGTAAATTCTAATTAGAAGTGCAATACACTTCAAAAGTCAAAGTTAAATAATTGTTTGCAATATTCCAACGGCGGCCTGTAACCCAGTGACTTACGGGCCTGTGGTCAAGTTTCCATCCGAACTCGGCAAGCATCTCATTTGTCAGCTCGCTGATGTCCGCGCCTTCGTATTTCACGGATATTTTTCATATATTTGCGAATATGAAGGCTCTTATCAAAAAGTACAATTTCGTCCCCGTCCTTCTTACCTTTTTTGTGATGGGGTTCTGCGATGTGGTGGGGATTTCCACCTCCTATGTCAAGAATGATTTCAATCTAAGCGAGACCGTCGCGGGGTTCGTCCCCTCGATGGTCTTCATCTGGTTCCTCCTTCTCGGAGTGCCGACGGCGCTGCTGATGAACCGCATCGGCCGCAAGAAGACGGTCCAGATCAGCAACATCGTGACTTTCGTCGGCATGCTGCTCCCCTTCCTGGGATACAACATCGTCTCCTGCCTGACGGCGTTCGCGCTCCTCGGCATAGGAAACACCATGCTTCAGGTGTCCCTGAACCCGCTTCTTACCAACGTGGTCAAGGGCGACAAGCTCACCTCCTGCCTCACGGCAGGCCAGGTCGTGAAGGCCGTGTCGTCGTTCTGCGGGCCGTTCATCGCCCTGTTCGCCGTACAGGTGCTCGGCGCCTGGCAGTACCTGTTCCCCATATTCGGACTCATCACCCTTCTCTCCTGGGCGCTGCTCGGAGTGACGGGGATCGAAGAGGAGCCCCTTGCAAAGGGGACCTCGGTCGGCGAAGCCTTCTCCATCCTCAAGGACGGGAAGATCCTCATGTTCTTCTTCGGAATCCTGTTCGTCGTGGGAGTTGACGTCGGGACAAACACCGTCGCCCCGAAGCTCCTCATGGAGCGCTGCGGAGCCGCCATTGAGAAGGCGGCCCTCGCCTCCAGCGTCTATTTCATCTGCAGGACCGGCGGCGCCCTCCTCGGCTCCGTGCTGCTGTCAAAAATGAAGGAGTCGCTCTACATGACTATCCATATCCTCGGAGCAATCGCCTCCCTCGTCGCCCTGTTCTTCATCCAGGGCCAGATCGGCATCCTCGTCTGCATCGGAGCGATCGGCTATTTCTGCTCGAGCATATTCCCGGCAATCTTCGGGCTTGCGCTCAAGGCGCGTCCGGAGAAAGCCAACGAGATTTCCGGCCTTATGATTACCGCAATCTGCGGTGGCGGTATCGTCACCCCCCTGATGGGCTTCCTGACGGACCGCCTCGGCAGCCAGGCCGGCTCACTCATCGTCATCGCCGCCTGCATGGCATACCTCCTTTTCCTCGCCCTGGCCTCGTCCAGGCAGCCGGCCGCGCAAAAATCGTAAATGAACTATATATATGGAAACGACTTTCAACAGGGAAAACGACATCTTGAAAATCAAGGTTGACGGCCGGCTCGACGCCGCGACCTCCGAAGATTTCGTAGTGGAGACAGAAAAAAGGATTGACGACTCCCTCCGAAGCATCGAAATCGACTGCAGCGCGCTTGAATACATCAGCAGTGCGGGCCTTCGCGCCTTTATGGCCCTCTACGACCGCATCTGCGACGGCGACGGCGGCATCACACTACACGGAGTGGGCGAGCAGGTAGGCGACGTGCTCCGTATGACAGGAATGAACGAAGTATTCACTATCGACTGATAACCAATGGAAAAGCAATCCCCTTTAAGCCGGTCCCAGTATGGCCTCTACGTGGCCTGCCTCGGACGTCCCGGCGAGGTTCTCTATAACCTTCCGTTTTTGTATGTTCTCGACGGTTCCCTCGACGGGGACCGTCTCTGCAAGGCCGTGGAAGCGGCCGTGGAAGCCCACCCGGTCCTCTTCACGAGGATTTCCCAGGGAGCTGACGGCGAACCGGTCCAGACCGTTCAGAAAGAAAATCTGGACCTTAAGATCGAGCGTGTAGAAAGCATCGACGCGGTCAAAAAAGACCTCATCAAACCCTTCGACATACTCTCGGACAGGCTCTTCCGCATCCGCATAATCAAGGACGCCTCCAACCTCGGCCTTTTCATCGACATCCACCACATCATAAACGACGGGGCCTCCGCCCAGCTGCTCCTTCACGATATCGAGAAGGCCTACAACGGGGAGACCCTCCCCGGAGAGAAGCTCACCCTCGCAGAGTTTGCCGAGGAGGAAGCCGCCCTCCGCGCCACTCCGGCCTATGCGGAGGACAAGGCCTGGTTCGCCGCGACCTACGACTGCTCCGACACATTCTCGGAGGTCGGACCCGATCTTGAGGACACTGAGATAAAGGACGGCCGCTTCGGCCGCGTCCTCGAAGTGTCTCCGGACGAGGTGAGCGCATTCTGCAAGAAGGCAGGCCTTTTCAAAAGCACCTTCTACACCGGAGCATACGCTTTCCTTCTCGCCCGCTACTGCGGCGCTGACGAGGCGCTTTTCAACACCGTGTTCTCCGGCCGCGACGACAAGCGTCTCGCAAACACCGTCGGCATGTTCGTCAAGACCATCCCGGTCTATGCCAAATTCGATGCGGAGACTTCCGTGGAGAGTTTCCTCGGAGCTGTCCAGGAGCAGATGGGCGGAGCCCGGAAGCACGGGCTCTACAGCTACTCCGAGGCCGTCCTCGACCTAGGTCTGCAGACGGCGACCGATTTCGGCTGGCACGGCGAGATCTTCGGAGACGATTCCTTCGCTGGCAAGCCCATGTCGGGCGAGCTCATAGAAGAGACACGCATCTCCAGGCTCTATATCAAAGCATACCTTCTCAGCGGCAGGATCCACCTCGAGGCGGAATACAATGCCAACGAATACTCCGAAAGCCTTATCTCGGCATTCCTCGAAAGCTATGAAGAGGTCATAAAGGGCTTCCTTTCAAAAGGCAGACTGTCCGAAATCGGCATCGCCTCAGAAAGCCAGATCAGCCTTCTCGACTCCTTCAACGCTCCGGAAAAGCCCTACGACTTCTCCGAGACCGTGGTCTCCGTCTTCCGCCGCCAGGTCAGCCTGACCCCGGACAAGACGCTCGTAGTCTTCAAGGACAGGCGCTACACCTTCCGCGAAGCGGACCGCATCACCGAAAACATAGCCGCCCACCTTCTTTCGAAGGGGCTCGGCCACGAAGACGTGGTCTCCATCATCATTCCACGCTGCGAATGGATGATCCTGGCGCCCCTCGGCGTGCTCAAGGCCGGATGCACCTACCAGCCGCTGGACCCGACCTATCCGGAGGAGAGACTCAACTTCATGATGAAGGACGCCGGAGCGCGCTACCTGATCGCTGACAGGGATCTGCGTCACCTCGTAACCGAATACGAAGGCGAGACCCTGTTCACAGACGAAATCGCAGGCCTCCCGGACGGAGACGCGTCCGCCGTGGAGGTCAATGCCGAGGACCGCATGGTACTTCTGTACACGTCCGGCTCCACCGGTGTCCCCAAAGGTTGCGAGATACTTCACCGCAACGTGGTGGCCTTCTGCCACATGAGCACT
>CADAXR010000049.1:1093-17575 GCA_902791945.1 uncultured Bacteroidia bacterium | reverse complement strand
CACCATTTTCTCCAGCCCTGCTACGACGCTGTCTCCGGCACGTCCAATGTCGGTGAGACGGTCTCCTATATCCTTTCCCACCCCTCCTGGCGCCTGTCCCTGCAGACACACCGCATCCTCGGCCTCCGCTGAGAGGCCGTGCCGGACGCGGGTAATTGACTTTTAGAAATAGAATATCGGCAGGAACCTGTTGACTTCGTTCTTGTCGAGGTTGGGAGTGTTGATGACTCCGCCGTTGGTGCCGCCGAGCCGCGTCGTAGGAGGAATACTCCTGCGAAGTCCAGTAGATGTCATTCAGGTAGCTGGCATTGGTCTTACTGCTGAACCGCCCTACCGCCTTGCTGAAAACCGTCGTCCGGTCTACTACCGTTTTGCCTACGTTTACATCGTTGTTCGTGGCTGTCGGGCTGCCGCCGAAGACGCTCTTGAGGTCGGCGATGGTGGGGAACAGCCATGGAGTGATGAGCTTTCTGCTCGGGCCGTTGTCGAGGGGAGCGCTGCAATTGATGTGGGTGGCGCTGCTGCGTCCGAAGCAGTAGTTGGCGGAGACAGCGTATACACTGTGGGATGTGCTGCCCCCAAATGGCTCCAGAAGGAGATAGGAAGTTACATAGAGAACCTGATGGATTCTGTGGGAATCGCCCCTGGCCATGTTGTAATGCAGCAGACCGACCGAATTGTGGAAGGCCAGGTGCTTCGAAGCGGTGGAGCTCGAGTAGCGGATGCGTCCGGCATCGAATCCTGTAAAGACCGGCATGTGACTGCTGTAAATGTTGTCGTGGTCTTTGCTGAAAATCTCCTGCCCGTAGTATGAGGGGCTCGGAATGGTCCTCCAGCAATTGTCTGAGAAATCGCTCCCGGAGATGCTGGACGGGTTGTCTGTCCGGTACACGCAGTCGGCGTTATAGGGAATGGCGATGCCGTGGAGCCCGGTGCTGTGGAAGTCGGGGGCCGTGATGCCGG
Source organism: uncultured Bacteroidia bacterium (assembly GCA_902791945.1). GTDB lineage: Bacteria > Bacteroidota > Bacteroidia > Bacteroidales > UBA932 > Cryptobacteroides. Next base: position 16,612 of record CADAXR010000049.1, on the reverse strand, counting down.
GAAGGTTGTAGGAGTCGACAATAGGGTCGTCTGTCAGATGGGCATTCCCGAAACAGCCTATGATGCCGAGTCGCGTTACGCTGCTCGTGAAGTTTTTTGAAGGTGCGGGCGTGTCGAAGATTCCTCCTCCTCGATAGCCGCTGTCCGATGAGAAGATGTAGGACCCGTTCAAATAAAGGATGTCGCCTATTTTGGGCTGGAACGGATCCAGCTCGGAAATATAGAACGGGATTTCGTAATCCACGTTTTGCCAAGAGATCTTGACGTTGCGCTTGACCTTGTTGCCGGAGGTGCAGGTCGAGGCCCACTGACTGGCCCTGACGGTTATATCGGTGCCGTCCACGATCGCAGACATCTGGACATAGTCAGAGCCAACCAGAATCGGGGTCGTGCCGGGTTTTACCCTGTCGAAGTTCCTGAGCTGCACTGTTAATACCTGACTGTACCCTGCTCCGATATACATGGTGAGTCTCTCGGAGAATCCCTTATGGTAGACTTCGAGGCTTCCGGGAGCCTCGTAGGTCTTGAAATAGACGTCGGCATAGACCGACGGGTCCGCTACGGAGCTCACCCTGACCGTGCAGCGGCTGGAGGAATACCCTCCTTTCGCCTTGACCCACCCCGACTCGTACACCTCGATGCAGGAAGACGAGCCTTCGATGACCTCGTACTTCACCTTGTCGCGCGAGTCGGCAGGGGTGAATGTGTACTTGATCTGCACTCCTTCGTCATAGCCGAGATCCGTCGTGGCCGAAGGACTGGGCTGGGTTATGGTGATGCTTTCGAAGGGCTTGACGACCAGGACCGTCGCGCTGGCCTTGATGTCAGGATTGTCGCCGGAAATCGCCCACACTCTGGTCTCGCCGACCGCAACGCCTTTGATGTTGCCCTTGGAGTCGACCGTCGCGACCGAGGGGTCCTCGGTGGACCAGTTAATGTGGCGCTGGGTCGTGCCGGAGGGGGTAAACTGGGCGGTCGCACGGACCTCCGCGTCCTTTTTAAGGACTATGGGGTCCGGGGAAACGGAGAGTCCCGTCACGGGGACTATTTCATTGACCACCGTGACGAGGCAGGTGGCTTTTTTGTCCGGATTGGAGACGGAAGTCGCGGTGATGCGGGTCTGGCCGCGGCTCAGCGCGTTTATCACTCCATCCTCCACGGTGGCGACAGAGGAGACGCTTGTCGTCCACGTGATGCGTGTATCCGTCGCGTTGGCGGGAGTGATGGTGGCCGTGAGCTCCGCCGTCTCTCCGCGGAGTATGGTGATATCCTCGTAATCGAGTGATATTTCCGAGACCGACACAATCTTGGCGTTGGTCTCGAACTTTTTACAACCGCTGATAGAAACAGCTGCGAGAAGTACAGCTGAAAGGACGAGAATCTTTCTCATGGTGGATCCGAATTATTATACCTCCCCTTCGGTGTCGGGGATAAGCCGCCTGACGGGTTTCAGGTGGTGAAAGAAACGGCTGGCGATGACGCGGACAACCGTGTAGGCGGGGATGGCGGCGAGCATGCCGACGACTCCGCCGAGGGTGCCTGCGATGAGCAGGACTATGAATATCTCCAATGGACCGGCCTTGATGCTGGTCGAGTAAATAAGGGGCTGATAGACAAAGTTGTCGATGAGCTGGGTCGTCAGCATAAGGGCCAGCACGATCAGTGCGAAGGCCCACAGGCTGACGGGCAGCCCGACCCCGCCTCCGAGCTTAAGGATGACGGCGAGGATCACCCCTATGGCTTCGCCGAGGAGCGGGCCGACATAGGGGATGATGTTGAGAAGACCGGCGATGAAGGCGATCCCGAGAGCCGGGCCGACGCCAATTCTCGCTATTCCCCACAGAAGCAGGAAATCGAGCAGGGAGACGCCCAGCATCTCGATGAGCACTCCGGCGAAATAACGGGAGAGGAGGTTCTTAATGTCGTCGAGAGCCTTCATTATCTTGTCCTCAAGCCTGTCCGGCACGAGGGAGGCCACGATCTTGTCGAAAAGGAATTCGTCCTTGAGGAAGAAGAACGATATGAATATGACGGAGAACAGGCCGACCACGATCGTCGTCACTATGGACGCCACGCTGCCTATGATGGAGGACATCGCGCCTCCGACGGCCTTGAGGCTCACTGCGTCCTTGAGCCCGTCGAGCAGCGTCTTCTCAAGGCGGAAGTCGCTTCCGAGAGACGGGATCGTCGCTATGAGGTAGTCGTTGAGTCCGTCAAGCGGATTGGCGCCTCCGGCGGCGACGGCGCTGTCTATCGCGGACGCCTCGCCGACTATCGAGACCACGACAGGGATGATCCTTGTCACGATGAGCCCGAGAAGTCCCATTATAAGAACAATGCTGATGACGGCAAGGACGGCGTCCGGAGCGGACTTGCCCTTGATCTTTACCTTTCTCATCAGCCTCATCAGCGGCAGGCCTATCAGCGAGACTATGAACGCGAGGAGAATATAGACCAGGACGCTCCTGAAATACCAGAAGAGCCCGGCAGCCACCAGAATGGTTGCCGCTGCAAGGGTGTACCTCGCGAGTTTGTCTGTGCTTCTTTCGCTTTCCATGGGATCAGAAGCGTTTGCCGGCGATAATGTTGAGGAATGTCAGCGCGAGGACCTTCGCGTCGAAGGCGAGGGAGTGGTTGCGGAGGTAGTAGAGGTCGAGGTCCAGGCGGATCAGCATCTTGTCGATGGTGTCCGTGTAGCCGTTGTAGAGGGTCGCGTAGGAAGTCACCCCCGGACGGATCTGGTATAGAAAGCGGTAACGCGGGTTATGCTTTTCGATCTGGTCTATGTAGAAACGCCTTTCCGGACGGTAGCCTATGAAGGACATGTCTCCGCGCAGCACGTTCCACAGCTGCGGGAGTTCGTCAAGATGGTGCGCCCTCAGGAAACGGCCGACGCCGGTCAGCCTGTCGTCCGAATCGCCGGCGTACAGGGCCGGTGAGCCTTTTTCCGCGTCCGTCCGCATGGAGCGGAACTTGTGGATGTAGAACGGCTTCCCGTGGAGGCCTATCCTTTCCTGCGAATAGATTACCGGACCGCCGTCGCCGAGCTTCACGGCAATGGCGCATACGAGAAAAAGGGGAGAGAACACCACCAGCAGAATCGCCGAGCCTACTATGTCTATGCCTCTTTTCAAAAGGTGTCCGGCCTTTGTCATGCCGTCCTGCTGGAAGGTTATGCGCTTGCCGTCCTCCTTGTCTTTATCCGGTACGCCTTCGTTTTTGGAAAACAGCAGGCAGTCCACCCCGCCGAGGCGGGCGACGAGTTCGTCGAGCTCTTTATTGTTCTTGCAATGGAACACGGCTTTGCCGTCTATCAGCATGCCGGCCTTGCGGGGGTTGGTGGAGAGGAATCCCACGACGTCGTAGATGTCTTCGGCCTTTGCGGCGAGGGCGATTGACTCCGGTGAAGTCCCTTTTACAAGGGCCGTCATCCTTGCCGCCTTTTCCATTATCCCTTTTTCTTCGGAGGAAATCCTGTCGAGGGTGAATCTGAGGTAAAGGACGAAGAACAGCGTGAAGCCCAGGTCCACAAGGATGGCTATGACTGAGAGAGCGACCGAAGGAAGCTCTACGAGCCTCGCGACGAGGGACGCTACAAGGAAGATTTCTTTAATGGCGACCGTAAGCAGGATGCGCTGGGCGGCGGAGAAGGAGTGGTACCGGCGGACAGACTTGTGGCTTCTGGTTACGAGCATGCCGGTTATCATGCCGACAATGGACACCCCAAGCCATTTGGCCAGGATGGTCGTGAAATGGGGGATAGGGTCGGAAATCCAGCGGACGGCCATGAATGCAAGCACGGAACTCAGCAGGGAGAACAGTGCATCCTGGAAGAAAATCCTCCTGCCTGTGCGCGCATTGATTTTTCCTTTCTCTTTAACCATAACATGCAAAAGTAACAATTTTATCGCGACGTGCCAAACGGTTCAGGCCCGAAATTCGCATAGAATGTTATATATTTGCGTTTGTATGCGGAGATATGCCTTTCATATTCTTCTCATTGTCATCCTGCTTCTGCAGGGAGGCCTGCTCCTCGGGCAGAATCACGTCCGCGATGCAATGCGCCGCGCCAGGCTCCAGCAGGAGGCCCTGGCGGCAAGGAACATGGACCGCGTCCGTTCCGGCATACAGACCGGCGGCTATCTCGCTTTCAGCGTCGAGAACGGCGACACGACCTATTACGACACCATCGACCCCGTCTGGGTCTTTGCCAAGGGAATGAAGAGCAAGAAGAAGGACTGGCGCAAGTACTACCGGCTCGTCTATAACTTCGCCCGCGTCTATCCCTATGCCATAGCCGCCGGCCGGCTTGACGACGTCGCCGACAGTACCATCCAGGCACAGAAGATGAACCGGCGCGCGAAGGACAAATACGTCGCCGGCCTCCAGAAGGACCTTTTCGCCGACTTCGGCGGGGCCCTTCGCGGGATGACGATCTCCCAGGGCGCCCTTCTCCTCAAGCTCATAGACCGCGAAAGCGGCAAGACCTCCTACGATATCATTAAAGAGTACAAGAGCGGCATCGCCGCCGGCTTCTGGAACGGCATCGCGAAGATGTTCGACAACACCCTCAAGGCCGGCTACGACGCCGAGGGCGCGGACAAGGACACGGAGGAGCTCATCCAGAAGTGGAACGACGGGACTTTCCCGGCCCTCTACTACTCCATTTTCTTCGAGAGTCCCCCGGAAGTCTACGTCCCTGACAAATACAAATAAGTCTTCGCGTCGAAAATTCTTGTGAAAAAATTTTGTCCAAGTGTGCAACAGTCAGATATTCAGTTATTTGACTGTTGATTTTTTGTGTCGAAAAAGTTGAAAAATTTTTGAGAAAATGTTTGAAATCCAAAGTTTTTTACTAAATTTGCAGTCCCAAAATCCGGCCAGGGTTAGCGAAAGTTGCTGATAGTCAGGGTTTTAGGGTAAAAGGATATATTTTTAAAGTAATACAACGATGTTACAGCCTAAAAGAACAAAGTACAGAAGGGAACAGAAAAACCGCATGAAGGGCAACGCCGGCAGAGGCAACCAGCTCGCATTCGGTTCCTTCGGCCTCAAGACCCTCGAGAACTGCTGGGTCACCGCGCATCAGATTGAGGCAGCCCGTCAGGCGATTTCCCGCCGCATGAACCGTGAAGGCCAGATCTGGATCAGGATATTCCCCGTCAAGCCCTTCACCGCCAAGCCCCTCGATACCCGTATGGGTAAAGGTAAGGGCGATCCTCAGGGCTTCGTCGCCCCCGTCACCCCCGGCCGCATCCTCTTCGAGGCGGAAGGCGTCTCTCTCGAGATCGCGAAGGAGGCAATGCGCCTCGCCGCCCAGAAACTCCCCGTTGCGACCAAATTCGTCGTCCGCAGGGACTATGTCGAAGAATAATTAAAAGGAGAAAGAGAAATGAAAGTTTCAGAAGCACGTGAAATGTCGATTGCCGATCTCAAGGATCTTATCGACGTCAAGAGGAAAGAGCTCGACACCATGAGGCTCAATCACGCCATCTCTCCCGTGGAGGACACCTCCACTTTCGCAAAGACCCGCAGGGACATCGCCCGTATGATTACGGTTCTCGCGGAAAAGGAAAATGAGCAGAAATAATTGATATATATTTATATGGAAAGAAATCTTCGCAAAGAAAGAGTCGGTACGGTCGTCAGCAACAAGATGGACAAGACCATCGTCGTCGCCGTCGGTACTCACGAGAAGCACCCCCTCTACGGGAAGTTCGTCAAGAAGACCACCAAGTTCGTCGCAGCCGACGAGAAGAACGAGTGCTCCGAGGGCGATAAGGTCCGCATCATGGAGACCCGCCCCCTGTCCAAGACCAAGAGGTGGAGATTAGTTGAAATCGTAGAAAAAGTCAAGTAATATGATACAGCAGGAAACACGTTTGTCGGTGGCCGACAACAGCGGTGCAAAGGAAGTCCTCTGCATCCGCGTGCTTGGCGGTACCCACCATCGTTATGCGACAGTCGGCGACAACATCGTCGTGACCGTCAAGAGCGCCATCCCCGGCAGCGATGCCAAGAAGGGCACAGTTACCAGGGCTGTCATAGTTCGTACCAAGAAGGAAATCCGCAGGGCCGACGGTTCTTACATCCGTTTCGACGACAATGCATGCGTCCTTCTCAACAACGCCGGCGAGCTTCGCGGCACCCGTATCTTCGGACCCGTCGCCAGGGAGCTCCGCGAGAACTACATGAAGATCGTCTCGCTTGCACCGGAAGTCCTTTAATATATTTAGAGAGATGAAAAAGTTCAATATCAAGAAAGGCGACAACGTGATTGTCAACGCCGGCAACGATAAGGGCAAGACCGGTAAGGTTCTCGAGGTTCTCCGCGACAAGGATCGCGTCATCGTCGAGGGCGTCAACATGGTCTCCAGGCACACCAAGCCCAACAGCAAGGCCCCTCAGGGCGGCATCATCAAGAAAGAGGCGGGCATCCACATCTCCAACGTCAACCTCATGGACGCTTCCGGCAAGGCCGTGAAGGTCGGTCACAAGGTGGTCGATGGCAAAAAGATCCGCTTCGCCAGAACAACAGGAGAGGAGATTAAGTAATTATGGCAAAGAAGAATAATGCACCCGCGGAAGTCCAGGCACTTCCCGCCGGATATGTTCCGACCCTCAAGAAGGTCTACAAAGAGGAGATCGTTCCCGCTCTCATGAAGAAGTTCTCCTACACGACTGTGATGCAGGTTCCCCGCCTCGTCAAGATTACCCTCAACGAGGGTGTCGGCGACGCGACCCAGGATCACAAGCTCGTCGAAGACGCAGCCGCCGAGCTCGGCATCATCGCCGGCCAGAAAGCGGTCATCACCTCCTCCCGCAAGGACGTCTCCAACTTCAAGCTCCGCAAGGGCATGGCCATCGGCACGAAGGTCACCCTCCGCGACGTGAGGATGTACGAATTCCTCGAGAGGCTCATCCGCGTCTCCCTTCCCCGTATCCGTGACTTCAACGGTATCGCCGAGAAGCTTGACGGCCAGGGCAACTACACCCTCGGCATCAAGGAGCAGATAATTTTCCCCGAGGTTGAAATCGACAAGAACCCCCGTATCCACGGAGTCGAGATCACTTTCGTCACCACGGCGAAGACCGATGAGGAAGCCCACGCTCTCCTCAAGGAGTTCGGCCTTCCCTTCAAGAAGCACAACAATTAAGCAGAAGCAGTTATGGCAAAAGAATCAATGAAAGCCCGCGAGGTAAAACGCGCGAAACTGGTTGCCAAGTACGCCGCCAAGAGGCAGGCCCTCAAGGAAGCGGGAGACTACATCGCTCTCGACCGCCTTCCCAAGAACGCAAGCCCTGTGCGTCTTCACAACCGCTGCTCTCTCACCGGACGTCCCAAGGGCTATATGAGGCAGTTCGGCCTCAGCCGTATCCAGTTCCGTGAGATGGCTTCCGCAGGTCTCATCCCCGGTGTGAAGAAGGCCTCCTGGTGACAATTTTTTAACAATCGGATATCGGGCGTCTGAAAGGGCGCCGGTCCACAAAAAGACAAAACAATGACTGATCCAATTGCAGACTTTCTGACAAGAATCCGCAACGCTTACCTCGCCGGTAAGAAAATCGTCGAGATCCCCTCATCGAACATGAAGGTGGCTCTCACCAAAATACTGTGCGAAAAAGGTTACATCCTCAGCTACAAAGTCGTCGAGGGTGAGCCCGTCGCCACCATCAAAATAGCCCTCAAGTATCACCCGGTCACGAAGACTCCCGCCATCAAGTCGATCATGCGCGTCTCTTCCCCCGGTCTGAGGAAATATGTCGACGTGAAGTCGATGCCCCGCGTCCTCAACGGACTCGGCATCGCCATCCTCTCGACCTCCAAGGGCGTCATCACCGACAAGGAAGCCAGGGAGCTCGGCGTCGGCGGTGAAGTTATCTGCTACGTTTACTAAACACAAAAAGAATCTGATATTATGTCACGAATCGGTAAATTGCCTGTAAACCTTCCGGCCGGCGTGAGCGCGGAGCTCCTCGACGGCAACGTGGTGAAGGTTAAAGGCCCTCGCGGTGAGATGACCCAGAAAGTCGATCCCGACATCACCGTCACCATCGAGGGAAATGAAATCAAGTTCACCCGTCCGAGCGACCTCCCGCGTTTCCGCTCGATGCACGGCCTCTACAGGGCTCTCGTCCACAACATGGTGGTCGGTGTCTCCGAAGGCTTCACCATCAAGCAGGAGTTCGTCGGCGTCGGCTACAGGGTGGCTGTCCAGGGACAGCTCGTTATCATGTCCCTCGGCTACTCCCACGACATCCAGCTTCTCCTCCCCGCCGAGGTGAAGGCTGAGACTCCCCAGGTGAAAAAAGGCGAGAACCCCCTTCTCGTCCTCACGAGCCACGACAAGCAGCTCGTCGGACAGGTGGCCGCCAAGATCCGTTCATTCCGCCGTCCTGAGCCTTATAAGGGCAAGGGTATCAAGTTCGTCGGAGAGACTCTCCGTCGCAAGGCCGGCAAGACTGCCGCGGCAAAATAATGACAGGAGGACACAGTTATGGCATTAAGTAGAATAGAAAGAAGAAAAAGGATCCACTACCGTATCCGCAAAAAGGTCAACGGTACCGCTGAAAGGCCCAGAATGGTTGTCTTCCGCAGCAACAAGCAGATCTACGTCCAGGTTGTCAACGACCTCGAGGGCAAGACTCTCGTAGCCGCCGCTTCCAACGACAAGGCTCTCGCCGCGGAGTGCAAGGGCAAGAACGGCCGCGAGGCTGCCGCAGTTGTCGGCAAGGCCATCGCCGAGCGCGCTCTCGCCGCGGGCATCACCGCCGTATCCTTCGACCGTGGAGGTTATCTTTTCCACGGCAGAGTTAAAAGTTTGGCTGACGCTGCCCGTGAAGGCGGCCTCGTATTCTAGAGACAAAGACTATGGCAAATTCAAACGTAAAAAGAGTCAAGACGTCTGACCTTGAACTTAAGGACAGGCTCGTCGCCATCAACAGGGTCACCAAGGTGACCAAGGGCGGCCGTCACTTCCGTTTCGCCGCCATCGTGGTCGTAGGTGATGAGAATGGTGTCGTAGGCTATGGTCTCGGCAAAGCCAATGAAGTCACCGCCGCCATCGCGAAGGGCGTCGAGGATGCGAAGAAGAACCTCGTGAAGGTCCCCGTCATCAACACGACTATCCCCCACGAGCAGGAGGCCCATTTCGGAGGCGCCCGCGTCTTCATGAAGCCCGCCGCTCCCGGTACCGGTGTCAAGGCCGGTGGTGCTATGCGCGCCGTTTTCGAGTCCGCAGGCATCCAGAACGTCCTTGCCAAGTCCAAGGGCTCGGCCAACCCCCACAACCTCGTGAAAGCGACCATCGCCGCTCTCACCGAGATGAGGGACGCCTACACGGTTGCAGGTCTCAGGGGCATCCCCATGAGCAGAGTATTCAACGGATAAAAGTAAGGAGGAAACAATTATGGCAAAACTCAGAATCACCCAGGTGCGCAGCACCAACGGCGAGACCAAGAGGCAGATCACTAACCTCCGTACCCTCGGTGTCCGCAGAATGAATCAGACAGTTGAGGTTGAGAAGACCCCCATCACTCTCGGCAAACTCGAGAAGGTTCATCACCTCGTTAAGGTTGAAGAAATTGACTAAGGAGGAAACGAAGATGAAACTTGAAAACATCGCCCCCGCAAAGGGAGCAACCCACAACACCAAGAGGGTCGGCCGTGGACAGGGTTCCGGCAAGGGCGGCACTGCCACCCGCGGTACCAAGGGCGCACAGTCCCGTTCCGGCTATTCCCACAAGATCGGTTTCGAAGGCGGCCAGATGCCTATCCAGAGGCGTCTTCCCAAGTTCGGTTTCAAGAACCCGACCAGGGTCGAGTACCAGGCGGTCAATGTCTCCGCCCTCCAGGCTCTCGCTGAGAAGTCCGGCCTCAAGGCCCTCGATACCGAGGCCCTTATCGCCGCAGGTCTCGCCTCCAAGGGCGACCTCGTGAAGATTCTCGGCAACGGTGAGATCACCGCAGCCCTCGAGGTCACCGCTCACAAATTCTCCGCATCCGCTATCGCCAAGATCGAGGCGGCCGGAGGCAAAGCAATCGTAATCGAATAGCGATGAGAAAGTTCATAGAGACAATAAAGAACATCTACAAGATCGAAGAGCTCCGCACGAGGATAGGCTACACGCTCATCCTTGTGCTGATCTATCGTCTGGGGTGCTTCATTGTGCTCCCGGGGATCAATCCCGCCGCTCTCGCCAGCCTGCAGGACAGCACTCAGGAAGGTCTCGTCGGCCTCCTCAACATGTTCTCCGGCGGTGCGTTCGGTAATGCTTCGATCTTCGCTCTCGGCGTGATGCCGTACATCTCGGCATCCATCGTCGTGCAGCTCCTCGGCATCTTCCTCCCTTCCTTCCGCAAAATGCAGATGGAAGGCGAGAGCGGCCGCAGGAAGATGAATCAGATCACCCGTTATCTGACCATTCTCATCCTCTGCATCCAGGGCCCGGCCTACGTCACCGGTATGATTCCGCGCAACGCGGTCGCGGCTACCTGGAGCGGATTCGCTTTCAACCTGATCTCCACGGTTATCCTTATGGCCGGCTCCATGTTCGTCATGTGGCTCGGTGAAAGGATCACGGACCGCGGCATCGGCAACGGTATCTCTCTCCTTATTATGATTGGTATCGTGGCCCGTCTGCCTTACGCCCTCGTCGCGGAGTTCGGTCAGAAATTCACCGGCAACGGACTCGGCGGTCCGCTTATCCTCATCGTCGAGCTCGTTATCTGGTTCTTCGTTCTCGTGGCTGCCATCGCGCTCGTGCAGGCAGTCCGCAGGGTTCCCGTCCAGTACGCCAAGAGGGTCGTCGGAAACCGCCAGTACGGCGGCACCCGCGACTTCCTGCCCCTGAAGCTCAACGCTGCAGGTGTCATGCCTATCATCTTCGCCCAGGCGCTGATGATGTTCCCTATCCTCTTCGCCCGCTTCGACGCGACCCGCGGCTTTGCCGCCACGATGTCCAACTACACCGGACTCTGGTACAACATCGTGTTCGGTTTACTGGTAGTCGTCTTCACCTACTTCTACACGGCCGTCACCATCAACCCGAACATGATGGCCGAGAATCTGAAGCAGAACGGAGGATTCATTCCCGGAGTGAAGCCCGGCAAGAAAACCATGGAGTACCTCGACGACATCATGTCGAAGGTTACCCTCCCCGGTTCCTTCTTCCTGGCGTTCATCGCCATCCTGCCCGCAATCGCGACGCTTCTCGGTGTCAACAACCGTTTCGCGAGCTTCTACGGCGGTACTTCGCTCCTTATTACCGTGGGTGTCGTGCTTGACACTCTCCAGCAGATTGAAACCTATCTCCTTATGCGCCACTACGACGGCCTGACCAAGACCGGCCGCCTGATGGGACGCTCGGGAATGTAGTTCAAAGCATATAACCGAAAGTGTAAAGATGGTAAGGCCGAAGACAGAGGAAGAGATAGAGCTCCTGAGGATCAACGGAGAGCTGGTGTCCAAGACACTGGCAGAGGTCGGTAAAGCGGTCGCCCCCGGTGTGACAACCAAAGAGTTGGACAGGGTGGCCGAGACCTTTATCCGTGACCACGGCGCAATACCTTCCTTCAAGGGTTTCGAAGGCTTCCCGTCAGCTCTCTGCATCTCGGTCAACGATGTCGTCGTCCACGGTTTCCCGTCGGACTACATCCTCAAGGAAGGCGACATCGTGTCCGTAGACTGCGGGACCTTGTATAAGGGCTACAACGGTGATTCCGCCTACACCTTCCCCGTCGGGGAGGTCGACGCGGAGACGAGGAAACTCCTCGACGTCACCAAGGAGAGCCTTTACAAAGGCATCGAGGCTGCGGTGGCCGGAAACCGTGTCGGCGACATCGGACACGCGGTACAGTCGTATGCCGAGTCCTTCGGGTTCTCCGTCGTCCGTGAGCTGGAAGGCCACGGACTCGGGACGAAGATGCACGAGGATCCGGGCGTTCCCAACTACGGACGCCAGGGCCACGGCACCCGCCTTCCCGAAGGCCTCGTAATCTGTATTGAGCCTATGATTTGCGCCGGAGCGAGAGGTGTGTACCTCGCCCGTAACGGTTGGGAGGTCCACACCTCCGACCACCGCAATGCGGCTCACTACGAGCTTACGGTTGTTGTCCGTAAAGGCCGGGCCGAGCAGCTTTCCACTTTCAGGTATATCGAAGAGAATTCTATCCAGTAATCTTCTAAAGTGATATTAAATGTCAAAACAGGTAGCAATTGAGCAGGACGGCACAGTCATCGAGACTCTCCCCAACGCAATGTTCAGGGTTGAGCTTGAGAACGGCCATATCCTTCTGTGCAACATTTCAGGCAAGATGAGGATGAACTTCATCCACATCCTTCTTGGTGACCGCGTCAAGGTCGAAATTTCACCTTACGATCTTACCAAGGGCAGAATTTCTTTCAGATACAAATAAAATTTCCACCAAGATGAAAGTCAAGACATCCATCAAGAAGCGCAGTGAAGACTGCAAGATCGTCAGGCGCAAAGGCCGCCTCTACGTGATCTGCAAGAAGAACCCCAAGTTCAAGATGCGTCAGGGATAATATCCAGTGTAACCAATAAACCAAGTATAGAACTATGGCAAGAATAGCCGGTGTTGATTTACCCAACAACAAAAGAGGAGAGATAGGTCTTACCTATATCTTCGGTATCGGTCGCAGTTCGGCCCGTAAGATCCTCGACGATTGCGGCATCGACCGCGACATCAAGGTCGGTGACTGGAACGACGAGCAGATTGCGGCAATCCGTAACATCATCAACGAGGAGTACAAGATCGAAGGTGAACTCCGTTCAACCATCCAGATGGACATCAAGCGCCTCATGGACATCGGTTGCTACCGTGGAATCCGCCACCGTATCGGCCTCCCCGTCCGCGGACAGAGCACCAAGAACAATGCCCGTACCCGCAAGGGAAAGAAGAAGACCGTTGCCAACAAGAAGAAGGCGACCAAATAAAGTTTGATGAATTATGGCAAAGAAAACAACAACAACAAAGAAGAGAGTTGTCAAGGTTGACGCTTATGGACAGGCCCATATTTCATCGACCTTCAACAACGTTATCGTGTCTCTGGCCAATTCCGAGGGTCAGGTGATCAGCTGGTCATCCGCCGGAAAGTGCGGCTTCAGAGGCTCCAAGAAGAACACCCCTTACGCTGCGCAGATGGCAGCCGAGGACGCTTCCAAGACAGCGTTCGACGCCGGCCTCCGCAAGGTGAAGGTGTATGTCAAGGGCCCCGGTTCAGGCCGTGAGTCCGCCATCAGGACCATCAACAATGCAGGTATCACCGTCACCGAGATCATCGACGTGACCCCTATGCCTCACAACGGATGCCGTCCTAAAGGCCGTCGTAAAGTTTAACCTTTAAATCAGAGACAACTATGGCAAGATATACCGGTCCCAAGACCCGCATAGCGCGCAAGTTCGGCGAGCCCATCTACGGCCCTGACAAGTACTTTGAGAAGAGGAACACCCCTCCGGGACAGCACGGTCTCGCTTCCAAGCGCAAGAAGACCAAGGAGTACGGTACCCAGCTCAAGGAGAAGCAGAAAGTCAAGTACATGTACGGCGTCCTCGAGCGTCAGTTCCGCAACACCTATGAGAAGGCTGCCCGCATGAAGGGCCAGACGGGTGTCAACCTCGTCCTCCTTCTCGAGTCCAGGCTTGACAATATCGTCTACCGCCTCGGCCTCGCCCCGACCAGGCCTGCTGCCCGTCAGCTCGTCCTCCACCGTCACATCCGTCTCAACGGCAGGATCTGCAACGTTCCCTCCACCCAGGTGAAAGCCGGTGACGTCGTCGCCGTCAGGGAGCGCTCCAGGAGCCTTGAGGTCATCCAGGAGAGCGTCGCTTCCGGCAAGAAGTATTCATGGCTCGAGTTCGACGCCGCGAACCTCACCGGAAAGTATCTCAACGTCCCCGTCCGCGAGGAAGTTCCCGAGAACATCAACGAGCAGCTCATCGTCGACCTCTACTCCAAGTAAAGATTAACACCCAATAAAGAACAATTATGGCAATCTTAGCATTTCAAAAACCGGACAAGGTAATCATGCTCGAAGGCACTGATACCGTCGGCCGTTTCGAATTCAGGCCTCTTGAGCCCGGATACGCGCAGACCATCGGCAACGCCCTCCGCAGGATTCTCCTTGCATCCCTGGAAGGCTATGCCATCTCCTCCATCAGGATCAGCGGCGTGGACCAGGAGTTCGCGACCATCCCCGGAGTGATCGAGGCTATGCCCGAAATCATCCTTAACCTCAAGCAGGTGCGTTTCAAGAGAATGGTTGAAGGTGTGGACTCTGAGGTGGCAAACATTACCATCAGCGGCAAGCAGGAGTTTACCGCCGAGGATATCTCCGAAGGATTGTCTTCTTTCAAGGTGTTGAACCCTGAGCAGCACATCTGCTCCCTCGAGCCTTCAGTCAAGCTTGAGATCAGCATCGCCATCACCAAGGGCCGCGGCTTTGTCCCGGCCGAGGAGATGAGGGATGACAGCGCCCCCATCGGGACCATTCCCGTGGACGCCATCTACACCCCTATCAAGAAGGTCAACTGGTCTTATGAGAACTGGCGCGTCGAGCAGAAGACTGACTACGAGAAGCTCAACCTCGAGATCGTCACCGACGGCAGCATAACCCCCAACGCAGCCCTTCAGGATGCGGCTTCGATCCTTATTTACCACTTCAAACTCTTCACCGACGACAAGAAGCTCGCCGTTGACGAGGCTGTCTCCCACGACAGCAAGGATCTTGACGAGGAATCCCTCAGGATGAGGCACCTCCTCCTCACCAAGCTCTCCGACATGGGCCTTTCCGTCAGGGCTTTCAACTGCCTCAAGGCCGCCGATATCGACACCTTCGCAGACCTCGTCTCCTACTCCAGGAACGAACTGATGAAGTTCCGCAACTTCGGCCGCAAATCCCTGGGCGAAATCGACCTTCTCGTCGAGAAGATGAAGCTCTCCTTCGGGATGGACGTTACCAAGTACAACATTGAACCCAAGAAAAAGAACGTATAGCAATGAGACACAATAAAGCAGTCAATCATCTTGGACGCAAGAGCGGTCACCGCAAGGCCCTGCTTTCCAACCTCGCGTGCTCCCTTATCCTCCACAAGAGGATCCAGACCACCGTTGCAAAGGCGAAGGCCCTCAAGCCCTATGTAGAACCGCTCATCACCAAATCGAAGGACGATTCCACCCACTCACGCCGCGTCGTTTTCAGCTACCTCAAGGATAAGAAGGCTACCGCCGAACTTTTCCGCACGATAGCTCCCGCCATCGCAGACCGTCCCGGCGGATACCTCCGTATCCTCCACACCGGTTTCCGCAAGGGTGACGCCGCCGAGATGGCCCTTATCGAGTTCGTCGACTTCAACGAGGCCGCCATCGCCTCCGCTGCAAAGCAGGAGAAGAAGGCTACCCGTCGCAGCCGCGCGAAGAAGGCCGCTCCCGCAGCCGAGGCTCCTGCAGCTGAGGCTCCGGCAGCCGAGGCGCCCGCCGCAGAAGAACCTGCAGC
>CADAXR010000049.1:0-1067 GCA_902791945.1 uncultured Bacteroidia bacterium | reverse complement strand
GAGGCTCCCGCAGCCGAATAAGGCGGAATTCCGACAGAAAGAGGCTGGTCCGTTTTTGGGACCGGCCTCTTTTTCTTTTGTCGGAAAAAGGCTATCTTTGCAGACTAACCACAAAAGAGATAATTTGACATGGATTTGAACATTTTGTTTTATGCGGTCCCCGCGGCGTCGGTAGTGGCGCTCTTTTTCGCATGGCTCTTCTTCCACCAGATGTTCAAGGAGAGTGAAGGGACTGTGACAATGAAAGAAATCGCCCAGTACGTCCGTGAGGGCGCTATGGCATACCTCAGGCAGCAGTACAAGGTCGTCGTGATCGTTTTCGCGGTCCTGGCGGTCCTGTTTGCAGTCCTTGCCTACGGATTCGGCGTGCAGAACCCCTGGGTTCCGTTCGCCTTCCTGACCGGCGGTTTCTTCAGCGGCCTCGCCGGTTTCGTCGGCATGAAGACCGCGACATATGCTTCCGCCCGCACGGCCAACGCGACCATGCGCTCGCTCAACAGCGGCCTCAAGATCGCCTTCCGCAGCGGCGCCGTCATGGGTCTCACCGTGGTTGGTCTCGGCCTTCTGGACATTTCCATCTGGTGGGTGATCCTCAAGGCTTTTGTCCACGAGGCTTCTGACGCCCAGACTCTTGTCGTCATCACGACCACTATGCTGACCTTCGGCATGGGCGCCTCGACACAGGCTCTCTTCGCCCGCGTCGGCGGCGGTATCTACACCAAGGCCGCGGACGTAGGCGCCGACATCGTCGGCAAAGTCGAGCAGGACATCCCTGAGGACGACCCCCGCAACCCTGCGACCATCGCTGACAACGTCGGTGACAACGTAGGCGACGTCGCCGGCATGGGCGCCGACCTCTACGAGTCCTACTGCGGCTCCATCCTCGCGACGATGGCCCTCGGCGCTTCCGCCTTCTTCTCCGAAGGCGTGGACGTCCAGCTCAGGGCGATTTTCGCCCCTATGATGATCGCTGCAATCGGCGTGATCCTTTCCATCGTAGGCATATATGTAGTCCGCACAAAGGAAGGCGCTTCGCTGAAGGACCTTCTCGGCTCCCTGAGCCGCGG
>CADAXR010000048.1 GCA_902791945.1 uncultured Bacteroidia bacterium | reverse complement strand
GACTGCGATTTCGGCCACGGGCCGGGCGTGCTTGTCTTCGGCAGCGAGTGCGTCGGTGCCAGGAACGTTATCCTGCGCAACAGCAGCGTCAGCGGGGCCGACAGGCTCCTCTGGCTCAAGATGCGTCCCGACACCCCGCAGCGCTACGAGCACATCCTTGTCGAGAATATCGACGGTTATGTAGACAGGGTCCTTTACATTAAGCCATGGACGCAGTTTTTTGACCTCAAGGGTGAAAAGGAAATACCGAAATCCTACGCCTCCCACGTCACCATCCGTAACTGCAATCTCAACTGCAATGTTTTCCGTCGCGTGGAGGAGGCTCCGGACCAGTTTGTCCTCGAGGATTTCAATTTTGAAAACAACAAGATCAAATTCCTCTTCAACAAGGACGAGTCCAAGGTCAAACCCTATAAACTTGAGGACCCGCTGACTTTCGCCGACGGGAGGAAGGTCGTTTCCCCTGAAATGTGGCCGGAGCGGCGCCGGGAGATACTCGACATCTTCCAGAGGGAGATGTACGGTCAGATGCCGCCTCCTTCGAAGGTTTACCTGGATCAGCTTGAAGAGGGCTATTCCATCCGTAAATCGGCCGTCCGACGGCAGATCCGGATGCGATTCTCCCCCGACAGTACAGGCCCGAAGATTGACTGGCTCATCATTTTGCCCCGCTATGCGAAAGGGCCTGTCCCGGCCATCGTCACCCTCAATTACTGCGGCAACCATACCGTCCTTCCGGACAAGGAGATACTCCTTCCGGACTACCCTCTGTCCGATGGCGAGGTCCTGGAAAGAGGCGTGCTCAGCCGCACCGGAGGCAAGACAATATATCCCGTCGATATGCTGCTTGCGAGGGGATATGCCTTCGTGACGGCTTGCTATGAGGATGTGTCGCCGGACCCTTTGGACCCGAAGGATGAGGACAGCGCCTACACACGTATTTTCGACCTCTGGGGGCCGCGGGATCCTTCCCGGACCGACAACACGACATCCCTTGCCGCCTGGGCCTGGGCCCTGTCGAGGGCTGTGGATATGATAGAGCAAATCCCCGAACTGGACGCCTCGCGGATACTTCTCTCAGGAAGCTCCAGGCTCGGCAAGGCTGCGCTTCTTGCCGCCGCCTTCGACGAGCGTTTCGCCGAGGTGGTGATAAACCAGACAGGCGGCGGGGGAGTGCCGCTTTCAAAGCGCAACTTCGGCGAGACCGTGGCCTCCGAAGTGGAGACCTACCCCCACTGGTTCTGCCGGGCGTATAAAAAATACGCCGGCGCGGAGCGCAAGATGCCCTTCGACCAACACATGCTTCTAAGCTGCATCGCTCCGCGTCCGCTTCTGATAGAGGGATACGACAACCCCTGGTTCGACACCAGGGGCGAATACCTTTCACTGAAGGCCGCTTCTCCCGTCTGGGAACTGCTTGGGAAAGAAGGGCTGCCGGACGTACCTTGGCCGGATGATTTCTCCACGGAGGCCATAGGCCCCGTCATCGGGTATGTCCGCCGGCCCGGTGCACACGGAATCTCAGCGCAGGACTGGACCTGGACGCTGGATTTCAGTTCGATTTCGAGAAAGTGACGTGCATGGCACGGGAGTCCTGATAGTCGAAACTGTTCTTGCTGTCGGACAACTGCCCACCTCCGAGCACATAGCCGCTGAACTGTGCGGAGATGTTGTGCTCTTCCTTCAGCTCGTCGTAAACTATTACAAGCTTTTTTGTGTCCGGATAATAGTCATAGTCTCCGGAGATGACGTACCATCCGCCCGCTTTGACGTCGGTGCGTAGCTCTACGTAATCTTTCTTGAAGGCAAGGGAATAGCTTGCAAGGTCGTCACTCGCAGTCCATCGTGTCCCTATGAAATCGTCTTTTTCAATGGGGTCGAACGGCTCGCAGGCGGAAAGCCCGGCAAGAAGAGCCGCGGAGGCGACCGCGATTATTATCAGTCTGAATAATTTTTTCATATAGCATCAGTGGTTAATCCGGCCAAATATATATAAAAAATTGATATATCGGACAATCCGTGACCGAATATTGAAAAAAAGGCTTCTACGCGGAAGCCTCTTCGTGGATGTAGCCGTCGTCCTTCATCCGCCACAAGGGGACGACAACAAGGCCTCCGATGACGGCGACGCCGGCCATTATGAGGAAAAGATTGTTCCAGAAGGCGTCCTGGAAGAGTTTCGAAAGGAGTCCTACTCCGAAGCCGGTAAAGATCGTGCTGACATAGCTCATAAGACCTATCAGGCCGACGGCCGAGGAAGCGGCCTTCTTGGTCACGTGGTTGGATGCGATGACACCGAGAAGCGCCTGGGGGCCGTAGAGGAAGAATCCCGAGACGGCAAGGAGCACCAGCATCGCCACCGGGTGCCCCTTCGGCAGCAGCCATAGGCCCACGAGGCAGGCCGCGGTGATGATCATCTCGATGACGCACATCCGCTGGCCCTTGCTCTTAAGGAGCTTGTCGGTCGCCCATCCGGCGAATATCATTCCGGCGCAGCCGGCTACCTCGAATATGGCGATAGTCCAGCCGGCGAGCTGAGGCGAGAGGGCGCTCTCGCCCTGCTGGAGGAACTTCGGACCCCAGTCGAGCACGGCGAAACGGACTATATATACAAACAGGTCGCAGATCGCAAGCGCCCAGACCACCGGGCTGCCGAGGACCCTCTTGCGGACGAATTTCTTGTATTCGGCCGAGGAATCGTTGTCGTCGAGGGCCGTCCTGGTGCCTTCCAGCTCGGGAAGGCCGACGGATTTCGGCGTATCGCGGAGGGTTATGAATATGAAGAATACTCCGAGGGTGCCTATGAGCGCAGGAATCCAGAAACACCACTGCCAGGCGCCGACGTGGGAGGCGGCCTGGATGACCACAGGGTCGTCCACGGCCTTCCCGAGGTTCGCTGCGATCTGCTCGACCGTGGCTCCCGAGCCTGCCATGTTGACCCCCATCCCGCCGATGATCGCACCGCATAGAATCGAGACGATGCCGGCTCCTATGCTGTGAGATGTGTTCCAGATGCTCATTTTGGTCGCAAGCTCCTTCGGGGGGACCCAGTGGACCATAAGGCGGTTGCACGGGGCGAA
This sequence comes from uncultured Bacteroidia bacterium, assembly GCA_902791945.1. Lineage (GTDB taxonomy): Bacteria > Bacteroidota > Bacteroidia > Bacteroidales > UBA932 > Cryptobacteroides. Next base: position 13,170 of record CADAXR010000048.1, on the reverse strand, counting down.
ACCGCAGCCCTGGAAGATGTTGTTGAGCACCAGAAGGACGCCGATGGTCCAGACCATGGCGTTGACGAAATCGGGCCCGCTCTCAGCCCCAGTGAACCACGCGCTCAGCTTCGCACTCCACCCGAAAATGAAGTTGAGGATCACGCAGGCGACAAGCCCGACGAGCAGGTGCCACCTTGCGTTGGCCCTGTCGGCTATGAATCCGTTGATGAATTTGGATATGCCGTAGATCACGCCGACGGCAGTCAGGATGGTGCCGAGCTGGAGGTCTCCGATGCCGTATTCGGCCGCGAGGGCCGGCATCGCGAAGGAGAAATTCTTCCTCACGAAATAGAATATGGAGTAGCCGATCATCGAGCAGATGATAACTCTCCACTGCCAGTATTTAAAGCTGTGCTTTGTCGGATTCATACGCTTTTCTGGTTGTCCAAACAAAGATATGAATTATTGGCAGAACTTGTATAAAGGGTGGATAAAACCTCTTCTTCTGAACTCAAAAATCGCAGTTTTTTAGTTTATATAATTTCCCGATTTTTGTTTTGAAAATTATTTAATATCCTGACTGACAATAAGTAATCCTTTCCCTAAAATTAAGTTGATTTCCTTTTTTTAGAGAGATATTGAATTTCGCGCGCGTACATAATATATTTGCGTAAACACTCGCTCATGAAATAAATTGTAAAAAACTCATAAGGATGAAAAGAGATTACAAAATTCCACTCATCGAGATTCTCTCTCTCGACGACAATCTTGAGCCCTTCTGCGGCGTCTCCGGCGGCGGGTACGACCCTAAACCCGGCGAATTCGATCCCGATTCAGATTAACGATTAAAATCCACGATGATGAATTACAATGAAATCAAAGTGGGGATTTTAATCCTCCTGGCAGGCGCCCTGATGGCGGCCTGCACCGCACAGCCTGCGCCCGAAGATCCCAGCTCGGTCAACGGAATGGTCCTCCGTGCCACTATGCCCGACGGCGTGTCCAAGACTGCATTGGCTCCCAAAGAAAATAATGTGTATAAAGTCCTCTGGAAAGAGGGCGACAGAATTTCCGTCAACGGCACGCTTTCAGAGGCTGTCGCTGCAGAGGACGATGGTGAGATGGCCGTTGACTTCACCGTCAACGGTTCGCTGAGTGCGCCTTATAACGTCCTTTATCCCGGCACGATTTCCGCCAATGTCATATCACTTCCAGATACCCAGAATTATGTTGCGGACAGCTTCGATCCCGCGGCCGCGGCATCTTTCGGCGTGGCGACCAAGAGCGGAGACGCTTTCGTCGCTTCCCTGACGCATTTCTGCGGCATCCTCCGTTTTGCGCTCAACGGCAGCGCCACCCTTTCCAAGATCGAACTCAACAGCCTCGGCAGCGAAAAACTCTATGGTGATTTCACCATCTCGAATTTCGGGACCGGTGCCTTCTCCGGCGGATCGGCCGGCACACTGACCTACAGTTTCGGTTCCGGCCTCCAGTTGAGCAGCACCGACACCCCGATCTACGTCGCAATCCCTGCCCAGACCTACGCCTCGGGCATCGAGGCCCTCGTCTATCAGTCCGACGGCGCCTTCATGCGCCTCAAATTCTGGGGCAGCGGCAACGAACTCAGCCCGGACGACATCATCGAATTCGACTCCAAGACCTTCGCCGCGGGCCGCACGGAGAACCTCTTCTCCATCGCGGAGCTTAATGCAGAGGCCGGCGGCGAGCCCACGGCGGCCCCTCCGTCCATCACCGTCGCTACGTACAACGTTACGCGTTTGGATGACGATAACCGTCCCGCTGCAGCTACTTCCGGAGACAGTAATGGCAAGATTGCCCGTCCGGAGAATGCTATCGTCAAGGATTGCGCCGAAATGCAGGCGGCTCTCGGTCAGGCGATTTACAACACCGCCGCGGACCTTATCGGTTTCAACGAAATCGGTGATGGCATGTATGCCTCCGGTCAGGCCTATTCTCTTCAGGATATGGCAGAAGACCAGGGAGCATCCTACACCTGGAAACTAAATTTCCCGAGTAGTAAATCAAGTGGCAACTATCACTACAGCAACGGTTTTGCTTATAAATCATCCGTTCTCACACTTGAAGATTCCGGTAGGGCATGGCTTAGGGCAAATAGCAACTCCTATTCTGCTTCCAGCGACTCCGATTCCGGTTCTCCAAACCGTTATGTTGTCTGGGGACTCTTCACTCATAAGGTGTCCGGCAAGCAGTTCTACTTCTTTGTTACACACCTGCCTACTTATTCTCAGGACGGCGGCAACGGCACCAGCAACCTCAACATGTCCGGTGGCGTCAACGCGTTTGCTGCCAGCAAGACCGCAGTTAACCGCCGAATCCTCGTCGGTGATACGAACTCGGCCCCTGGCCACAAATCCGAGGCCGGATATAATAAGCTAAAGGAGTACTGGAGCGATTCCTACGAGGCGGTCAATGCCGCAGGTAACCTCTCCTCTTTCTACCAGATCTATTCCGGTTCGCAGTCCGGAACGGGTGAAGATTTTCTGTACAGCATTTTCCAGTTCTGCAAGAATCATCCGGAGCGTCGAATCGACCATATCATGACTCAGGGAAGCTGCACGGCAACTTCCTACAGGACCATCCGTACAACCTATGAATTCGGGACTGGCGACGACGCCGTTACCTGCGCTCCCTCCAGCCATCTCCCTGTTGTCTGTACAATCTCCCTTGACTAAACGAACGGCATTTTGAATATGAAAAAGATTTATACATACATTTCAATGATTGCGCTGGCCGCCATTGCAGCCGGATGTGCAAAAGAAATTGACACCCAGGAGCAGGATATCATCGAAAAAACTGTTTCCGGAGAGGTCATCAGCGGCGACATCACCGTTACACTTGCCGTTCCTGAAAGCCCCGACACAAAGACTGCTCTCGGTGCCAAGGACGGTTCATCCTATCCCGTTTATTGGAGCGCCGGTGACGTGATAACCCTCAACGGTACCGCCGCCACCGAATTTACTCCTGCGAGCGGCAACGCTACCGCTACGGCGAGTTTCAAGGTGAACAACCTTGCCGCTCCGTACAACTTCTTGTATTGCGGCGTATCCGGCCAGTCCGCCCAGGTATCCTTCCCCTCGACGCAGAACTATGTCGCCGACGGCTTCGACCCTGCAGCCATGCCGATGTACGCTTCGGTAAACAGCCTCAACTCCGCCATCAACTTCAACCATGTAGGCGCCTTGTTGAAGTTCTCCCTCACCGGTTCGAAGAAGATTGACTCCGTCACCCTTACGGCGGCCGACGGTACCAAGTCCCTTTCCGGTACGTTCACCATCGGTTCCGGCTCAAACGGCATTCTGAACGGCAGTCTTACCCCCGCAAGCGGTGGCGGAGCAATCAATTATAACTTCGGCGGCCACAAACAGCTGAGCGACACGCCCTTCGTGTTCTACGTTGCAGTCCCTGCTGGAACATATCAGGGCGGTATTACCCTCGAGATCGTTGACAACGATTCCGGTCATATGAACATGACTGTGCTGGACGGCAGTTCAAATACCCTCGCCGCCGGCAAGGTTGTTGAGTTTGACAATGTGGTGTATATCCCTGCCAAGGAGAACAACCTCAAACAGATATGGAATACCGCAACCTTCCAGGAGTTCGTCGCCGCAGTTGCGGGTGGCAACAAGACGCTTAACGCACGTCTGACGCCTTCTGCCGCGAGCATTGACCTTTCCTCTATCGCAAGCAGCTTTGAATCCATCGAGGACTACAAGGGTACATTCGACGGCAACGGCAAGACCCTCAGTGGTCTTGACAAGCCTATGTTCGCCACCCTCAAGGGCGTTGTGAAGAACCTTACCCTCAATTCCACTATCAACGCTACTGCCGCTGACGAATACCATTGGGGTATGTTCGCCAAGCAGATTATCCCTTCCTCCGAGGTTGACGACCTTCCGGGCCTGCAGAACTGCACGGCCCAGGGTTCCATTACCTGGACTCCTTCATCTGCCGTCAACAGTATGATGACACTTGGCGGTCTGGTGGGTAACAACAAGGGCGGTACGATCTCCGGCTGTGCCAATGAAGCTACTGTTACCTTCGCCAACAATGGAACCACCAACGAAAACCAGCCCTCCATCGGCGGCGTTGTAGGCCGTACCCAGAAGGGCGGCGAAGGCCTCACTTACCAGGGCGACATCTCTAACTGCACCAACAATGGTACGGTTGTCTGTGCTGCCCAGTTCAGCCAGAATATCTACATCGGCGGTGTACTTGGTTATCAGGTAGAGAAGGCCGAAACAATGAGCGGCTGCGTCAACCACGGCCTCGTGAAAGTCGCATCTACCGCATCCACCGGCGGAGCTCTCCAACTTGGCGGTGTCATCGGTATGGGTAAGGGAACTATCGAATCCTGCACCAACGCCAGCGATGGCGTTGTTACCTCAGAGGCAGGATTTACCTCGAGCTCCTACCTCTGCCAGGGCGGTGTCGTCGGTCGTCTCAACCGTGAATCCGACTCCTATTCAGGCCTTTCCAACGCCGGTACTATCAACGTGGGCGCTATCACAACAAGTACTAGCACCGGTGTGTATGTAGGAGGAGTGGTCGGCCGTTGCAACGAAGGCGCTGCACTCACGGAAATGACAAACAGTGGGTCCATTAATGCCTCACTGAAAGATCCCGCCTTTACTACTTTCATCGGCGGTATTGTGTCCCGTGTCACCAAATCTCTTAGCAATTGTAATTCCACAGGCGGAACTATCAACTTTACTGGTAGCAGTGCATCGGGTGCGCTGTATATAGGTGGTATAGTCGGTTATACCAACGCAGCGGATGTCGCCATCTCTTCCTGCACCAGTGCGATGACCATCAATGTGGGTGGAGCATTCAGTCCTACCAGTGATAACTTTTATGCCACGGGCGGTATCATCGGCAATGTGGCTATTGCAAGTGCAAGCGTGAGCGATTGCCTCAATACCGGAAATATCACCGTGTCCCAGGATCTTACTTCCAAAGGATATACCTATCTTGGCGGTGTTGCCGGCCGTACTCAGGGCTCCATCACTGATTCCAGTAACGGCGGCACTGTTTCTTTCACCGGCAGGAATTCTGCCCAGAATCCGTTTATCGGCGGTGTTGTAGGAGATACGCCGGATGACAGCAGCATATCTATAAGTGGCAAGTACTCCTCTGCATCGGCTACCAACTACGGTAACGTCGTAATCAACACCAGCACTCAGACCAACAAGTATTTCTATGTCGGTGGTGTTGTCGGCCGTGCAAGGGCTACTGTTACTGCAACAAATGCTGGTCAGATCAATATACTCAAGCTTAAGTGTACCCGTATGTACATGGGCGGTGTTGTCGGCACCAACTCAAGGGAGATGGGCTCCGGCAATGCCAACCTGGCAGATGGCGATATCACCGTTTCCGGACTGAATGTTAATTCAGATTATCTGTATTTGGGTGGCATTAGCGGTCTCAATTCAGCTGCAGTAACTTCTGCAACCAATGCCGGTGACATCATTACTACTGATGGTTCAACCTGCAAAAAGAGCCTGTATGTCGGCGGTATTGTTGGTCGCGGCGAGGCGAACATCTCTTCCTGCACCAACAGTGGTCTGGTTTCCAATGGTTGTCCTCAAGCCAGCGATGGTTCATATACTCAGGTAGGCGGTATTGTCGGATACAACAACGGCGACTCAGCGATCACTGATTGTACCAATACCGGTAACGTCACCAATTCCGGCAATTCCGCAGGATATCTTTATGTCGGCGGCATTACCTCGGAGACGGATTCCAATATTACCAATTGCAGCAACTCGGGAAATGTTTCCAACTCGGGTGAAGCTACTGTCCAGAAGGATGATACAAAGGTCTATCAAATCAATGTCGGCGGTATTGCGGCTCATAATGGCGCAAAGACCATTGAATCCTGCCACAATACCGGTGCGGTTTCCAACTCTGGTGATTCCGGTGCAGGAATCATGGTTGGCGGTATAAGCGGTGAAGCTACCGGCGGTGCCTATGTCACCTGCTACAACACTGGTGCAATTTCCAACACCGGTTTCGCTTACGATTCCGCTGAGCGTGGAGACGCAGCACTCGGTGGCCTGGTAGGTTTCCTTAACGGAAATGTTATCCTCACCGGTATTTCTTCGGCATACAACTACAACAACGGCCCCATTAGCGAATCTTCTACCACAGCTTTTATCGCTGTGGGCGATATTGCCGGTATTGTCAAGGGCAATTGCGAACTCAGTTTCGTGAAGAACCTTGCCAACGGTGATATAACCTGTTCCAACAATACCCGTAAGAAGCTTTACGTAGGAGGCTGCGTAGGAGTTGTTCAGCGTCTCTTTACCATGGATGACGCATCCAATGCCGGAGACCTGACCTTCAGTAACATTACCATTCACAACAGTAACACAAGCAATGCGCTGGCCGGAGGAGTCATTGGAGCCTTCAGCGACGCTGCTGCAGACACGGTAGATGGAGTCGCAGAGTCAGAGACCGTCAAAGAAGCCGAGTTTACATTCTACAGGCTCACAAATTCCGGTAGAATTATGGTTCCCAGCTCCAGTTCCGGTAATAATATGAAATCGGAGGGCACAAAATCAACTGCTTACAGCTATTTTGGCGGTGTTTCCGGTGTGGGCGATACCTACAGCAAGAACTTCTACAATTGCACCAATTCAGGTAGGATACAGATTTACAATCAAGTTAAGAGCCGTATCGGTGGCGTTCTGGCCTATACCAACCATAATCCCACCGGCTGCGTCAATACCGGTTCTATCAATTACTGTCGATATAAAGGCGGCTATCAATCTGGAAACGGAGAGGTTGGCGGTGTCGTAGGATATATGAACATTGAAACTCCCACCGACCTGACAAACGATGCGACAGTAAGGACAGCCGGTTCTAGCCCGAACTGCTACACCGGCGGTATTGTTGGCAGGACAAATGCCTCGACTATCGGTTTCAAGAATTGTTATGTCGGAACCACCAATGGTGACACATCGAATCGATACAATATTTCAGGCGCAGGCGAATCTTCAGATGGCACAACTGATGCTTACGGAAGTGGCTCCGCCGGACTGTTCTCATCAGACGGAAACACAGCCCATGCCTGGGACTTCGACGGATGTAAAATCAAGAATGGCACCAAATGCCAAAACGTAACGATGACATCATCTAACTATAGCCACTATCTTATTGGTAGAAATCAAGCTACCAGTGTTACCAATGCTCCGACCTTTGTGGATAGCTTTTAATTGACTCTTTTTACCCCAGGCGCCCTGACCGGCGCCCGGGGTACCAATGGGGCTTCGCCCCCACGCTCTTTGACATACTGCTTACCGCAAGATTTTCTTTGGAATCACCCTTGTGGTGAATTTGATATTATTGTTATAACCAGGTGTGTGTAGGAGAGAACAGTTCAAGGCATGGGGCTCTGTCACTCATCGATAGCATGCTTTAAAAAATCTTAAAAGTTATGAGTGATTCAATTACAAAAAAACCAAGTTTACGCCCTGTAAGTATTAGGGAGATTGAAGACAAAATTGCAGTGATCCGTGGCATGGAGGTCATTGCCGATGCTGATGTTGCGGCTCTTTATGGGGTGGAAACGAAAGATGTGAACCGGGCAGTTCGCAACAACCCTGACAAGTTTCCCAAAAACTACATATTTGATTTGAAAACCAATGAGTTGCAAGATTTGCGGTGTAAAATTTCCTCCACAAATGTATCGGCGATGAACCGCAACTCCACGAAAGTTTTCACTGAAAGAGGGCTATATATGTTAGCTACTATTCTGAGTGGGGAACGTGCCAGAGATGTTACGTTTGCCATCATTGAAACGTTTTATAAAGTCCGAAGCCTTAAGCGCGAGTTGTTGGAATTGCATAACGAGACAGATAAGGAAGTTCAAGCTAAAAAGATGAAACACTTTGGCGAAGTCCTCACTGATATCGTTATGCCAGACCTTGAGACCACTGAGACGGAGTCGTCTTTGGAAATAAATTTTTTCATCGGGAAACTGAAGCATTCAGTTAAACGAGTTCGAAAAGATAAATAACGAGTTTTGCGGTAAGCAGTACGAAAAGAGAGCGTGCTGCTTTTTTATATTTATAAGGTTATGAAGAAACATCTTATAACGAATTTGATGAGGGTAGGCCTTGTGGCCGCCGTTGCGCTTGGTGTTGCCGCGGGCTGCACTAAGATCGAGACAGTTGTGAATGAGGCGGATGCCGAGCCTGAATCGGTCGACGGGATGGTTCTCCGGGCTTCCCTGCCGGAAGGTGCGACCAAGACGGCGCTGTCCTTCGAGGACGAGGTCTATAAAGTCCTTTGGCAGGAGGGTGACCGGGTGTCCATCAATGGAACCCGGTCCGAGCCGGTAGCGTCTTCCGATGATGGAAAGAAAGCCGTCGATTTCACGGTGAACGGCTCGCTTAGCGCGCCTTATAAGGTGCTCTATCCGGCTACGACCTTAGCCAATGTCATCACGCTTCCGGCTACGCAGAACTATGTGGCGGGTAGTTTTGATGAGGCGGCGGCCGCATCGTACGGCAATGCGCGCAAGAGCGGCTCGGACTACATCGCTTCCCTGACGCATTTCTGCGGTGTCATTCGGTTTGCTTTGAACGGCAACGCCACGTTGGACCGCATCGAGCTGAACAGTCTCGGCAGCGAGAAGCTGTACGGTGATTTCACCCTTGCCACCGATGGCAGTGGCTTCACCGGCAGCTGGTCGGGTGGTACTGCTGGCACGCTGACATACAGCTTTGGCGACGGCCTTATGCTCAGCAGCACCGACACTCCGGTTTACATCGCCATTCCGGCGCAGGCCTATGCATCCGGCATAGAGGCCCTTGTCTATCAGAAAGACGGCGCCTTCATGCGTCTCAAGTTCTGGGGCAGCGGCGAGATGATCCTCGGCGCAGACGACATTATCGTATTCGAGTCCAAGACCTTCGCCGCGGGCCGTACGGAGAACCTCTTCGGCATAAATGCCCTTGCTGCCGAAAATGGCGGGGAGCCCACTTCGGAACGCCCTGGAATCACGGTCGGAGTGTATAATATCAAGATGGCGGAAAATCGCGCCGGCGATAACAATACATATATCAATATGGACCGCGCCGATGTCCAGGCCGGCCTGGGCTCCACCATCGCCGGCATGGGAGCGGATATCTTCGGCATCAACGAAATCGGTGAGGACAATATGCCGGGCGAGGAGCATGACATCAAAGCTTGGGCCATCGCCCAGGGCCTGTCCAGCAGCAACTACACCTGGATGATGGATTATCCCAACAAGGTGAGCAGGAGCGGCAACATTCTCACCGGGTATTCTTACTCTGCTGAAATGTACTATGCCAACGTCTTCGCCTACAACAAAAACACCATCACGGTCGAAGACGAAGGTTATGTGTGGCTTTGCAACGATGTAGACGATTACTGGTCGTCTATGAAGAATGCCTACGAGAACGAAACCGGCCGCCATACGGCTGTTTACGCGAAATGCAAACACAAGGTCTCGGGCTATCGCTTCTGGTTCGTCGTGACTCATTTTGACACCTATATCAATAACGATGACGGCGACAATCTCAACAATGTCAAGAGTTTCAAGACATTCGCCCAGCACCTGAAAAACGATGTGGAAGACCTTCCCATCATTGCCGTCGGCGACCTGAACTTTGGCCCCAAGGAAAAGGACATGACCACCGATGTCCCCAACTACGGCGAGCTTACTTCCTACTGGACCGACGTCTACGACAAGGTGAAGGCCGACGGCAATATGACCGATTACTACAAGACCTACGACGGCACACAGACCGGCAGCCAGCACAGCTATTACTATCCTTTCATCTCGTTCACAAAGAAACATCCCGACAGGCGCCTGGACCACATTATCTACAAGAACTCGGCATCACAAAGTATTACCCCGACCTCCTACAAGACCATCCGCAGGACCTATGTTGCAGAGGATGACAACACCTGGTGCCCGTCCGACCACTTTGCCTTGGTCGCGTATATTACTTTTGACTGATAAAGTCCTTTGACTTGAGAAGAAGCGGACATATCGGTTGGGCTGCGGCCCTCGGGCGGATGCTGGCGGTGGCCGGCATCTGCTGGGGCATTGTGTGCGCGTGCGGGAAGGAGAATGATGTGTCCGGAGGAGAAGGTGGCGGGGGACTGGTGAATCCGCTGCATCCGGGGGAGAAGGCGGTACTGACCGTGGCGACGTGCAACGTGCTGAAGCCGGAAGGACGGCGGGACGAGATGTCTATGGGCAAGGTCCTGGTGCGGCAGGCGCTGGGCAAGTCCGTCAAGAATACGAAGGCCGACATCATCGGTTTCAACGAATTGGACGAAACACTCGTCCCTGCCGGGAAGTATTCGCTGGTGTCCAGTTGCAGTATGTCCGATATGACCTGGAAGCTGGAATGGCCCAACGCCCCGCACGAAAACAATACGACCACCTATTCCTACGCCAACGGCTTCGCCTACAACAACACTAAGCTGCAGTTGGAAGAATCCGGCTACGTGTGGTTGTCCAAAGAAGAGGACACCTGGTACGTGAAGCCGTCGTCGGCCTACAAGAAAGCTGGCAGTCCGGCGCGCACCTGCGTCTGGGCGAAGTTTACCCATATGGACACCGGAAAGGTCTTCTGGCTTTTCGTGACTCATCTCCCTACCGACTCCCAGGGCGGGGCCTACAATATGGCCGGCGTGCTGAACACTTTCGCCGCGCAGAAGGCTGGCGGCGACCCTGCCATCCTCACCGGAGATATGAACTGCTCTCCCGCAATGAGCAGCGTTTCCGCCACCGCCGCTTACCGGCGGCTCATCAGTTACTGGACGGACGGAAACAAAGATGCCACCTACGGTACTATGAGCGGCAGCTCCGCCAATTATTACTACACCGTGGACACCTACTCGAACGGCCATCCAGAAAGACGCATCGACCACATTATGACACGTGGCTGCAGCGTCAAAGGATATCACACCATTGTATACACCTATTCTTACGACGACAAGGTCTGGTGTCCATCGGACCATCTGCCCCTTGCCGCAACGGTAGAATTTTAAGAGTATGAGAAAACGTATTTTGATATTCGCGCTTCTGGCCCTGGTTTCCTGTGTCAAGGAAAGCGGCACATTTGACGATATTGCCGGCAAAAAAGTGACATTTACCGCTCGGACGGTCGCTACAAAGACGTCCCTTGGCGAGAAGGACGGCTCCTCCTGGCCTGTCCTCTGGCAGGCAGGAGACAGGATCGCCGTCAACGGAGCGGTCTCCGACCCTCTCAGCGCCGGCGGCTCTCCCTCGGCGCAGTTCGATGTCCCTGGCGTCTCGGCTCCGTATCACGCCGTCAGCCCCGCTTCGGCCCTGACCGGCAATGAGACCATTACCATCCCGTCCGAGCAGACCTATGCCGCGGACTCCTTCGATCCCGCCGCGTATGTGATGACGGCCTCATCTGCGGACGAGGAACTATCATTCTCTCCGGAGGTCGCCCTGTTCTCCATCACCCCGACCGGCGACAGTGAGAGGCTCATCACCTCCGTGCGGCTCTCTTCGGAAGGCGGTGCCGCCCTTTCAGGCGCGTTCACGACCGACTGGAGCGCCCTCACCGCCGGTGAGAATTCGGAGTACTACGTCAGGATGGTCTCCCCTGAAGGCGTCGCCCTCGGGACGCCCTGGGTGATCGCCATCGCCCCGGCGGACCTGACGTCCGACGTGCTTGAGGTGACCGTCACCGATGCCGACGGCGGCGTAATGACGCGCCGCGCCACCCCTACGAAGGCCTATTCCGCCGGCCATATTTACACCTCCGAGATCCCGTATGCCCCTGATTTCGAGGGCAACGTCTATGGCACCGTGACCTGCGACGGCGCTCCCCTCGAGGGAGTGCTCGTCTCCGACGGTATCAATATCTACGAGACCGACGCGGACGGCCGCTACGCCTTCCAGTCGGAGAAGGAATGGAAGTACGTGTTCGTTATCCTCCCTTCCGGCTACGAGGCACCACTCGAGGGCGTGCTCCCGAGGATATGGAAGCCGCTCTCCGATCCGGTGGAGGTTGCGGAGCAGGTTGATTTCGAACTCGTCCGGTCCGCCGCCGGAGACGACTTCACCCTGTTTGTGCTCGGCGATATGCATCTTGCCCGCCGCACCGGCGACCTGGCGCAGTTCGACAAGGTAGCTGCTTTTATGCGCTCGTCCATGGACGCAGCGCCCGGCAAGGTGTACGCGCTTACCCTTGGCGACATGACCTGGGATATGTACTGGGTGTCCAACAACTATGGCTTCCAGGATTACCTGCAGACCGTCAACGGTTATTTCTCCGGCATCCCGTTCTTCCACACGATGGGTAACCACGACAACGAAATGGAGCAGGCCGGCGATTACTACAAGGCCCTCAAATACACGGAGAACTTGGCCCCGGACTACTATTCCTTCAACATCGGCAGGATCCACTTCATCGTGCTCGACGACATGGACTTCACCGGAGTGGAGCCCGGCGAGGAGAACCGTAGCAAATACAGGAAGAACATTACGCTTGAGGAGCAGGAATGGCTCCGCCAGGATCTTTCCCACGTAGATCCGTCCACGCCCATTTTTGTGACGGCCCACGAGCCTCTCGCCCGGCCTTCCGGCCTCAGCTGGGGCGAGCAGCTCAACGGTCCCGACATCGATCTCGACACCTTCATCGGGATGTTCGACGGCTACAACGTGAGATTCCTCAGCGGCCACACCCACAACATCTTCAACCGCGACTGGAGCTCCTCCTTCACGGAGCACAACAGCGGCGCCGTCTGCGCCAGCTGGTGGTGGTCGGGATATATCACCCCCGGTATACACATCGCCCAGGACGGCGCTCCGGGCGGATTTACCGTCTGGAACATCAGCGGCACGGATTGTACGCATTATTATCAGGCGGCCCTTCAGAATCGGGAATACCAGTTCCGCGCCTACGACATGAATGAGGTCAAGGCGACGATAACCGAGGACCTCTCCTCCCATTCGGGCTATCCTAAATACTACAACCACATCCAGGAATACGGCGACAATGTTATACTCGTCAACGTCTGGGATTACGACGACGACTGGACGGTAGAGATTTCCGAGAACGGCAATCCGCTGGAGGTGAGCGAGGTCGGTGTCTATGACCCGCTCCACATCTACGCGATGACGATCCC
>CADAXR010000047.1 GCA_902791945.1 uncultured Bacteroidia bacterium | reverse complement strand
TCCGTCCCGCAGCTCGCTTTCTCCATCGGACTCAACTACAGCATCAACTACTGGTTCTTCGATCTCGACTTCCAGGCGTTCGCCGAGGCATACCTCGACATGAACCCGCTCTACCGCACCGAATTCGCTGCGGCCGGCCCGGACTACATGATCGAGCCCGACGAACTGGTGTACATGACGCAGCAGGAGAAATTCAAACCGGCGTTCCTCTTGAACGCTTCGGTCGGAAAGTCCTGGTACATCAAGAGGAAGTACAACATCGGTTTCTCCGCCAACCTCAAGAACATGCTCAACAACAAGTCCATCAAGACCGGCGGTTACGAGCAGACCCGTATGGTTGACAACACCGAGAACAAGGACCGCTACTACCGTTTCGACTCCAAGTACTTCTACATGAGCGGTATCAACTATATGCTTAACGTTTACTTCAGATTCTAAAGAGTATGAAAAAGTCAACAATCATCATCGCCGCGCTTTTCGCGGCCGTATCCTGCCAGAGTCTGAAAGAGGAGTTCCAGCCGGTGTTCTCGAAGCCCGGCGACTCCGGCGAACCCTATAAAGTCTGGACCGACCAGGAAGTGCTCGATAATTTCGGCGTGACGAAATTCACGACCATCTCCGAGCTCAAGGGCCTCTACAGGACCCACGGCACCCCGATAGAGATCAACAAGGACTATGTCCTCCGCGGAGAGATCACTACCTCCGACGAGAACGGCAACGTCTACCGTGAGATCTACATCCAGGACCAGACCGGCGGCCTCGACCTCAAGATCGGCAAGTCGTCCTCCTACGACGACTACAAGGTCGGCCAGGTCCTCTATGTCTATTGCAACGGCCTCACGCTCGGCGAGTACGGCTACAAGTCCGGCAACTACGGCGGCAGCGGCCTCCTGCAGCTCGGCATGCTCGGAGACGAGTGGAGGGAGTACAAGCTGGGCTTCCTCAAGGAAGTCCCCGAGTATGAGACCGCCTACATCGATCTCCAGTGCATCATCGACAGCCACATCTTCCGCGGCGGAGTGCTTCCGGAGGACATGAGGATAAAGCCCATGGTCAATCCTGCGTCAGCAGACCTCACCAAGGACTCCATGGTCGGCAGGCTCGTGACCCTCGAGAACGTCACCTACGGCAACTCCGTGGGCGGCAAAGAGATCTTCTGCCTGTTCTACCCGAACCCGAACCTCAACCACTCCAAGGCCGAGGCGTGGAACAGGGTGTTCCTTTCCTCCCCCACAACGAGGGTTTCCGGAGAGGACTACACCTTCGGCATCACGACCTGGGCCCTCACCAAGGACCGCTTCGCAATCCTCGCGAAGTCCGGCGTGTGGGACGACGTCGAGATTGGTGACGGTTCCGGCACCGTAGGGAGCGCGATGACAAGCGAAACCAATTTCGGATACGTCATCCCCTACAAGGACGAGATCATCTCCCACCCCGGCGCCCAGTCCGTCAGCCACTACTTCATGTATGACGGTAAGGAGGTTCAGGTGCGCACGAGCGGCTATTCCCGCTTCGCCGACACGGAAATCCCGGCCGACGTACGCAGCGGCGACCGCGCCATCTCCCTGACCGGCATCCTGACCCGCTACCAGGGCAGCGCGCAGTTCACCCTGCTCTCCGTTCCGGAGTAGATTCCTCCGCGTGCTCCGTCTGGTCGGAATGACAAATACGATTTAAAAAAGTTGCAGACCTTTACCGGTCTGCTTCTTTTTTTGTATCTTTGCGCCCACTATGGCGAAGGCAAAGAGCAAAGTGACCGCGACGAACAGGAGGGCCTCCTTCGACTACGAGTTTCTGGAGACCTTCACTGCAGGACTGCGCCTCGTCGGGACTGAGATAAAGTCCATACGCGAGGGGCGCGTGTCACTGCAGGATGCCTGGTGCTACTTTGAAGGGGGAGAGCTCTACGTGAGGGGGATGAACGTCGCGACCTACGCCTCCGGCTCCTGGGGCCAGCACGACCCGATGCGGGACAGGAAGCTCCTTCTGAACCGCAAGGAACTGCGGCACCTCGCGGCCGAGGACAAGAAAAAGGGCCTAACCATAATTGCAGTGAAGCTTTTCATATCGGAAAGTGGATACGCGAAGCTCCTCATCGCCCTTGCAAAGGGCAAGAAGGAGTACGACAAGAGAGAGACCATCAAGGCGAAGGATATCGCCCGTGAGATGGACCGTAACGGATATTAACAACAGCGTGGACAGATTTGCATGCTTGCAACCACGTGAAAAAATGCTAAAAATGAAAAATTACTTCTTTACGTCAGAGTCGGTGTCCGAGGGACACCCTGACAAGGTGTCGGACCAGATTTCCGACGCGGTTCTCGATGAATTCCTGAGGCAGGACCCTGAATCCAGAGTCGCCTGCGAGAGCTTCTGCTCGACAGGCATGGTCGTCCTTATGGGCGAAGTCTCCTCGAAAGCCTGGGTCGACGTCCAGGCCGTAGTTCGCAAAGTCATCAATGACATCGGCTACAACAAGGCCGACTACATGTTCGACGGCAACTCCTGCGGAGTACTGTCGGCCATCCACGAGCAGAGCGTGGACATCGGCCGCGGCGTAGTGCGCGAGAACCCTGCCGAGCAGGGCGCCGGCGACCAGGGCATGATGTTCGGCTACGCCTGCCGCGAGACCGAGGACTATATGCCCCTCCCGCTCTACCTGAGCCACCTTACCCTCCGCATCCTCGCCGACATCCGTCACAACGAGCCGGAGCTGATGCCGTACCTCAGGCCGGACGCCAAGAGCCAGTATACCATAGAATATAATGGTGACACCAATAAACCCGTCAGGGTCCACACTATTGTGATTTCCACCCAGCACGACGAGTTCGCCTCCGACGGGGAAATGCAGCGGAAGATCCGCACCGACATCGAGCATATCCTCCTTCCGAGGGTCAAGGCGGCCCTTCCGGCGGAGACGGCGGCCCTTTTCGACGACGATGTCATCCTCCACGTCAACCCGACCGGCAAATTCGTCATCGGAGGCCCCCACGGAGACACCGGTCTCACCGGCCGCAAGATCATCGTGGACACCTACGGAGGAAAGGGCGCCCACGGCGGCGGAGCCTTCTCGGGCAAGGACCCTTCGAAGGTGGACCGCAGCGCCGCCTACATGGCCCGCTACATAGCCAAGAACCTTGTCGCCGCCGGCGTCGCCGACGAGCTCCTCGTCCAGGTGGCCTACGCCATCGGTGTGGCCGAGCCGGTCAGCATCTACGCCAACAGCTACGGCACGGCCCACGCCGGTCTTACCGACGGGGAAATTGCAGATAAGATAAAGGAAATCTTCGACTTAAGGCCTGCGAAGATCATTGAGAAGTTCGGGCTGAAGAACCCGATATACCTTCCTACGGCCACCTACGGCCACTTCGGGCGGACCCCCTATGTCAAGGACGGAATACAGTTCTTCGGATGGGAAAAACTCGACTCTGTCGAATTGATAAAAAAGGTTTTCCATTTGTAAAAATTGTATTAAATTTGTGTCCGGAAAACATTCCTTAACCAACCAATATTTATGAGACTTTCAGTCAAAACCCTAGCGCTCGCAACCATTACACTGTTTGCGGGCGTCGTTGCCTATGCCCAGGTGACGACATCATCCCTCTCCGGAAGGGTTGTGGACGACAAAGGCGAGCCCGTCATCGGCGCGGCCATTGTTGCAACCCATGGTCCCTCCGGGACGACCTACGGCGCTGTGACAAACGCCGAAGGCCGTTACACCATCCAGGGTATGCGCCCCGGCAGCCCTTACTCGGTGGAAGTTTCCAGCCTCGGTTACACGAGCGTCAACTACACCGAACTGACCCTGCAGCTCGCTGAGAACACCTCCCTCAACGCGACCCTCAAGGAATCCTCCGAATTCCTCCAGGAAGTCGTCGTAGTCGGCGAGGCTTCTTCGAAGTTCGCGCAGGAGAAGACCGGCGCGGCGACTAACATCTCCAACGAGGAGATCCTCGCCATGCCGTCCGTCAGCCGTTCAATCACCGACTTCACCCGCCTCTCGCCTTACGGCGGCAACGGGATGAGCTTCGCCGGTTCCGACGGACGTACCGCCAACTTCACCGTTGACGGCGCCAACTTCAACAACAACTTCGGTCTTTCGTCCAACCTCCCGGGCGGCGGCAACCCTATTTCCATCGACGCGATCGAGGAAATGCAGGTCGTCATCTCCCCGTATGACGTAAGGCAGACCAACTTCATAGGCGGCGGTGTCAACGCCATCACGAAGTCCGGCACGAACACCTTCAAGGGCAGCGCCTACGCCTATCACCGCAACGAGCACATCCGCGGAGATACAGTCGCCAAGGAGCAGATCCCCGGCGCGCGCGACGTTGACCGCAGCACCACGATGGGTATCACCTTCGGCGGCCCTATCGTCAAGAACAAGCTGTTCTTCTTCGCCAACTTCGAGTATGTCCTGATCCCCACCGTGGTCAACCGCTGGAGGGCTTCCGACAACGGAGTGGGCAACGCCGACGCCTACATTTCCCGTACGACAAAGGACGACCTGCAGGCCGTCAAGGACCACGTCAAGGACAATTACGGCTACGACACCGGTTCCTACACCAGCTTCCCCGCCAACGAGAACAACATCAAGGTCCTCGGCCGCATCGACTGGAACATCAACACGGCGAACCACCTCGCCCTCCGTTACAACTACACGAGGAATCTCTACTGGCAGTCTCCGAATGCGACCTCGATGGACGGCGGCACCAGGGCCTCCCACGCCCGTATGTCCGACTACTCGATGTCCTTCGCCAACTCGATGTACTCCATGCAGAACATCGTCCACACCCTGTCGGCAGACCTCAACAGCCGCATCTCCGACAACCTCTCGAACCAGTTCCTCTTCACCTGGTCGAAGCTTGACGACGTCCGCGGCTCCAACTCCGACGAGTTCCCGTTCATCGACATCCTCGACGGCGACGGCGACAACTACATGGCCCTCGGCTACGAACTCTTCACCTGGAACAACGCCGTCCACAACACCGTCGTCAATATCAAGGACGACCTGACCTGGTACGCCGGAAAACACAAAGTGACCGGAGGCATCAACTTCGAGTACCAGATGGCCGACAACCAGTACATGCGTAACGGTACCGGCTACTACCGCTACAAGACCCTCGACGACTTCCTCAGCAAGGCGGCCCCCGAGGTCGTGTGCCTCACCTACGGCTACGACGGCGAGAAATCCCCTGCAGCCAGGGTCCGTTTCTACAAGGCCGGTCTCTACATCCAGGACGACTGGCAGGCTACCGAGCGCTTCAAGCTCAACTACGGCCTCCGTCTCGACGGCCT
Organism: uncultured Bacteroidia bacterium; assembly: GCA_902791945.1. Lineage (GTDB taxonomy): Bacteria > Bacteroidota > Bacteroidia > Bacteroidales > UBA932 > Cryptobacteroides. Next base: position 10,966 of record CADAXR010000047.1, on the reverse strand, counting down.
GTTCTTCAACAACAAGGACCTCATCACCAACGCGGCTATCAAGGAACTTGAATACTTCGACAAGAACGGCAACGTCCGCAACATCGACACCGGCAAGTGGCCCGGCGCGAGCGTAATGATTTCGCCCCGTCTCGGCTTCACCTGGGATGTCCTCGGCAACAAGAGCCTCAAGATCCGCGGCGGTACCGGCCTCTTCTCCGGCCGTCTCCCGCTCGTGTTCTTCACCAATATGCCTACCAACGGCGGTCTCGTCCAGTACCAGGCCAACCTGAGCGCCAAGACCCAGGTCGGTGAGATCAAGGACGGCGCGTTCGTTCCCAAGAAAGGCTTCGAGAACTACACCGGCGACTACACAACCACATGGACCAACCCTGAAGACCACTCCAAGGGTGGCAAGTGCTACATCGACATGAACCAGTTCGCCGGCGGTCTCGTGACCAGCGGCGGCAAGGCCACCATCGACGCACTCCAGCAGAAACTCTTCGAGATGGGTTATCCCAGGACCGTTTCCCCGGAGGACGGCACCGTTCCTTCCGCAGTCAACGCCGTGGATCCCAAGTTCAAGATGCCTCAGGTCTGGAAGACCTCCCTCGCTATCGACTACAACTTCCCGACCTCCTTCCCGTTCTCGATCTCTGCTGAAGGTATCTTCAACAAGACCATCAACGCGGTCTGCATCTCCGACTGGAGCATTCCTTCCGTCGGCGGTTTCGCCCGCTTCAACGGCGCGGACAACAGGCCCATCTACCCTGTCGGCTTCCGCACTGGTACCAAGGCCTTCGTCCTCGAGAACACTTCCAAGGGCTACGGCTGGTCGGCCAACGTGACCCTCAACATGCAGCCCATCCCGGAGATCAGCCTCATGGCGGCCTACACCCACACGGTCTCCAAGGAGATTACCGGTATGCCCGGCAGCGCAGCCGAGTCCGCCTTCACCTACGTACCTACGAAGGAAGGCCCCAACAACATCAGGCTCCACAATTCGCAGTACGTGACTCCGGACCGCTTCATCTTCTCCTTCACCGCCCACGACAAGGGCCACAACCACTACAGCCTCATCTATGAGACCTGGAGGGGAGGATACAGCTACTCCTACATGACGACCAACGACATCAACGGCGACGGTTACAACTACGACGCCCTCTACATCCCTACCGACAAGCAGGTCGAGGACGGCAGCTTCCGTTTCGCCTCCGACTCCGACAGGGACCGCTTCATGGCCTTCGTCCACAACGACAAGTACCTCTCGAAGCACCAGGGCGAGTACGCAGAGCCCTACAGTGTCTACAACCCGTGGGTCCACAGGCTCGACTTCAGCTACAAGCACGACTTCAACTTCAAGATCAAGAACACGACCAACACCATCCAGATCGGTTTCGACCTCAAGAACGTGCTCAACCTCTTCAGCTCCAACTGGGGTGTCTCCAAGACCCTCAACCCGGAGATCGGTTCCGAAGCCCGTATCCTCACGTATGACCACACCGACGAAGAAGGCTACGCAGTCTTCAAGACTCCCGCCTCCATCAAGGGTTCCACGCAGACCTTCACTCCCCTCCACTCGATCGGCCAGTGCTGGTATGCTTCTCTCGGCATAAAGTACATTTTCAACTAATAAACCCCTGACCAGTTATGAAACTCAGATATATAATAGCAACCCTCGCAGCGGCGGCAGCGCTTTTCACCGGCTGCAAGGAAGAAGGGGACACCTATTTCAATGAGATCCGCGTCAGCCAGTCCTATGTCGGCATCCCGATGGAGGAAGGCGGCTCGCAGGAGATCACTGTGACCGCCCAGGGCGACTGGGCCATCACTCTCCCTGACGGATGCGACTGGCTCACAGTCAATCCTGCAAGCGGAAGCGCAGGCGAGACCAAGGTAACCATCTCCGCAGAGGGGACCCTCGACGGCCGCAACGCCGAGCTCCTTCTCACCTGCCTCGGCCGCGTCCTCCGCATCAACGTCATCCAGGGCCTCTCCCAGGTTTCAGAGGCGACTGTCAAGGAAGTAAACGAAGGGCCGGAAAAACAATACCGCGTCACAGGTACTGTCACAAGGATCTCGGATCCTCATTTTGGCAATATCTATATAAACGACGGTTCTGTTGAAGGTGACGGAGTCTACATCTATGGAATCCTTGACAAAAAGGGGAATGTAATGAACAAAGCTACGGCCTATGACGTTTTAAACAGTGGCCACGAAAACGCCTATGAACTTTCCGTTGGAGACAAAATTACCGTAGAAGGCCCTAAAGTTCTTTATTACGAGACTGTTGAGCTCAAGAATGTAGCTATTATTGACATAGTTAAATCCCTCGTAAAGGTGATTCCGATGGATATTGAGCTCGAAGGCCCCGAGGCCGGCGACACTCTCATCAAGATCGCGACCAAAGCTCCGAGCATCAAGGTCAAGCCCAACGACGACTGGCTCTATGTCAAGGAGATCGAGCAGAAGAAGGACACCGTCTATGCCCTCATCGGCTTCTTCGCCAATGAAGGCGTCACTAAGAGGGAAGGCACCATCTCGGTGACCGGCGAAGGCTTCAAGGACATCACCGTCACCATCACCCAGGGTGCCAACGCTCCTGATCTTATGCCCATCGCCGAAGCTTCCAAGCAACCTTATTCTCACGCAAAGGGCAAGATTTCCGCCATCAATAAGCAGGGCTACATCCTGTCCGACGACTCTGGATCCATTAACGTTTACTACGGCAAGAATATAGATCTCACGAAATACTCCATAGGAGACGAAATAGAGATTATCGGCGACGTCGTTGCATATAATTTCGGTCCACAATTCTCCTGCAAAGGGAAAGATGGCTTCGACCTTGAAGAGAAACTATCCGAAGGCAGTGGCTCTTATATATATCCTACCCCTGAGGTTTTTGACGAGACCGCCCTCGATGCGCTTGTAGCTTCAGTCAATGGCAAGACCAAAGACAAACTTGAAGATGCCATCACGATTAAATATGTTCAGTTAGTGGGTATCCCCAAGAAGTCTGGCTCATATACCAATATCTATGTAGGAGAAGCCGTGAACGATCTATCGGCAAGCTACCCTCTGGATGAGTTCAATCTCACTCCCATGCTTGACAAAACAGTCACAATTAAGGGTTATCTGATTAATATTGCAGGCAGCAACTCCCCTTACCACGTCAACATCGTTATCTCTTCCCTTGAGGAAGGTGCTGCTGAAGAGCCCGAGGATTATCTCGTAGCAAGCTTCGCGGAGAACAATGAAGGATTTACGTTCGAAAATGTTACGCTTCCTTCCGAGCTGACCTATGTATGGCAATATAATAGTCAATACCACTATCTTAAAGCATCTGCGTTCAAAGACAACGCCTATGCATCAGAAAGTATAGCTGTCTCTCCTGAAATTGACCTTACGAACGCAACGCACGCCTACCTGAGTTTCCAGCACGCCTGCAATAAATTCGCTTCGGTGGAAAGTCTTCCCGATGTATTGTCGGTTGAAGTGAAAGTAGGTGAAACTTGGCATAAACTCGCTGCTCCGGCCTGGTCTGGGAATAGTAGTTGGAACTTCGTGGCCTCAGGCGATCTCGACATGTCCGAATATGTCGGCAATATGGTGAAGATCGGCTTCCGCTATGTCAGTACTACTAATAACTGCGGCACATGGGAAGTCAAGCAGGTCAAGGTCTGCAACTACACTTCCGAATAGTCAATCAGATTTACTTTTGAAGAGGCTGACCGGCCCGCCGCCGCTGGCCAGCCTCTTTTTAATATCATGACAATAGAATACCCTTCACCATCCTGGAAGGATTACGAAATCCTCGACTCGGGCAACGGCTTCAAGCTCGAGCGCTTCGGGAAATATGTGCTGGAGCGCCCTGAGCCCAAGGCGCTCTGGGAGCCGACGCTCTCCGACGCGGAGTGGGCCAGGCTCGCCCATGTGCGCTTCACTCCCGGCGCAGGGTTCGCCCGTGCGGGCAAGGAGGACAGCGGCACCTGGGACCGCCTGAAGAAAATGGAGGACCAGTGGACCGTCGCTTACAAGGGCGGGCGGGATGCCAATGGTGTCCCCGGCCTCGATCTCACGCTCCGGCTCGGACTCACGGCCTTCAAGCATGTCGGAGTATTCCCCGAGCAGGCGCCCAATTGGGATTTCATATATGGCCGTACATCGGATCTGGTGAAGAAAAATTCCTCCTCGGGACTCGGTAAGCCGCGCGTACTGAACCTTTTCGCCTACACGGGCGGGGCTTCGCTTGCGGCGGCGGCCGCAGGGGCGGACGTAACGCACCTCGACTCGGTCCGCCAGGTCGTCACCTGGGCGCGCGACAACATGGAGCGCAGCGGCCTCGACGGTATCCGCTGGGTGGTGGAGGACGCCCTGAAGTTTGCCCGCCGGGAGTCCCGCCGCGGCAACCTCTACCAGGGCATCATCCTCGACCCTCCCGCCTACGGCCACGGCCCGGACGGCGAAAAGTGGAAGCTCGACGAGCTCCTTTTCGACCTCCTGAAGACCGTAGCCTCCATCCTGGCCCCGAAGGACAGTTTCCTCGTTCTCAACCTCTATTCCAACGGCTACTCGTCGGCCCTCGCCGACACACTCGTGCGCGAAGCGTTCAAGGTCAGCGGCGACGTCCTCACCTCCGGCGAGCTCGCCCTCCGCGACCGTTTCGGCAAGGTTCTCCCCCTCTCCGTCTTCGTCCGCCTCGTCCGTTGACCCGCCTGCCGGTCGGCCGGTCGTACACAAAAACGCCCCCTTAGCGTGCACCGAACGGGCCTGACTGCCAAGCCGTGCACAAAAAAGGGGTGGTTTTGTACACGGAATTACAATTATTGTTAAATTTGTAGTCTGATTTTAACGGAAACAAATTTTAATAACCCGATATGCAAAAATTCATTGACAGCTACGACTTCGCGGGCAAGAAGGCCATCGTGAGAGTCGATTTCAACGTTCCCCTCGACGAGAACTTCAAGATTACTGACGACACCCGTATCGTGAGGGCCATGCCGACCCTGAAGAAGGTGCTCGAAAAAGGCGGAAGCCTTATCATAATGTCGCACCTCGGACGCCCCAAGAAGGTTGATCCGAAATTCTCCCTGAAGCACATCGTGGACCGCGTCTCCGAGTGCCTCGGCGTCCCCGTCCAGTTCGCTGACGACTGCCAGAAGGCGGATGCCCAGGCTGCGGCCCTGAAGCCCGGCGAGGCTCTCCTTCTCGAGAACCTCCGCTACTACGCCGAAGAGGAAGGCAAGCCGAGAGGCCTTGCCGAGGACGCCTCCGACGAGGAGAAGAAGGCCGCAAAGGCCGCTGTGAAGGAGAGCCAGAAGGCGTTCGTCGCCAAGCTCGCCTCCTACGCCGACTGCTACATCAACGACGCCTTCGGCACCGCCCACCGCGCCCACGCCTCCACGGCCCTCATCGCCGACTACTTCCCCGAGGACAAGATGTTCGGCTACCTGATGGAAGGCGAGATCACCGCCATCGAGAACGTTCTCAAGAACGCCAAGAGGCCCCTCACCGCCATCATCGGCGGCTCCAAGGTGTCCTCCAAGCTTGCCGTTCTCAAGAACCTCGTCGGCAAGGTGGACAACCTCATCATCGGCGGCGGCATGGGCTACACCTTCATCAAGGCCCAGGGTGGCCAGATAGGCAAGTCTCTCCACGAGGACGAACTCATCCCCGACGCTCTCGCAATCCTTGAAGAGGCCAAGGCTAAGGGTGTCAACGTATCCCTTTCCGTCAAGACCATCGCCGGCCAGGCGTTCGATAACGACACCCCCCGCAGGGTCTTCGACACCCACAACATCGACCCCGAGTGGGAAGGCATGGACGCCGCTCCGGAGTCCATCGAGAACTGGAAGAAGATCATCCTCGCCTCCAAGACCATCCTCTGGAACGGTCCCGTCGGCGTGTTTGAGCTTCCCAACTTCGCCAAGGGTACCCTCGCAATCGCCGAGGCCCTCGCCGAAGCTACCGCGAAGGGCGCCTACACTCTCGTCGGCGGCGGCGACTCCGTCGCAGCCGTGACGCAGATGGGCTACGCCGACAAGGTGAGCTACGTCTCCACCGGCGGCGGCGCCATGCTCGAGGCCATCGAAGGCAAGGAACTCCCCGGCATCGCCGCCATCCGCAAGTAAGCGATGGGAATCCTCGCCATACACTGGAATATAGACCCGGCCATCTTCCACATCGGAGGGTTCGAGCTGAGATGGTACAGCCTGCTGTTCGTCTCCGGCTTCATCATCGGCTGGTACATTTTCAGGAAATTTTTCCGTAGGGAAGGGGTCCCGGACAAGCTTCTGGACCCCCTCCTCTACACGCTTCTCATAGCGACCATCGTAGGCGCGCGCCTCGGCCACTGCCTGTTCTACCAGCCGGACTATTATCTCACGAGCTGGAAGGGCTTCTGGGAGATATTCATGCCCTGGAAGGGCGGCCTTGCAAGCCACGGCGGCGCGATAGCCCTCCTTCTCGGGATGTGGTGGTACTCCGCCCATTACGGCAGGAAATACGGCTTTGATTTCCTCTGGATAATGGACCGCCTCGTGATCACCGTCTGCTTTGCCGGCGCCCTGATCCGCCTGGGCAACCTTTTCAACAGCGAAATCTACGGCGACGTGACGACCCTCCCCTGGGGCATAGTCTTCGAGCGCAACGGAGAGACGCTGCCCAAGCACCCGACCCAGCTCTACGAGGCCCTGAGCTACACTATCCTCGGCGCAGGGCTCCTATGGGCCTACAACAAAAAGCTTGAAAAGCTTAAACGGGGAGAGATTTTCGGCATATTCCTCATCTGCCTTTTCGGCGTGAGGTTCCTCATTGAGTTCATCAAGGAGCCGCAGGTGGAGTTCGAGACTTCCATGGCGCTCAACATGGGCCAGCTTCTTTCTATTCCTTTCATAATAGCAGGTGTGGCGCTCCTTGTCTGGAGCCTCACTAAAGGCGGTCCGGCAATGATTGTACAGCCGGAAAAACCGAAGAAAGAGCCGACCCATTACGCCAAAAGCCTTAAAAATTAAAAAACTTTAAAAATCGCGCTGTCAAGGCGTGATTTTTGCATACTATGAGCGCCCGTTTGAAGAGTAAGATAATATGATTTTGAAAAGATATATGACGGTCCTTGCTGCTCTGCTGCTGCTTCAGGCAGCGGCCTCGGCGCAGTACCGGACCGATTCGCTGGCAACCCGCGGCGACACGACAGTCCTCACCCTCGACGACGCGCTCCGCATCGCCCTCTCCGAGAACGTCTCCGTCAAGGTCGCCGACAAGGAGATCGAGCGCCTCAAGTATGCCAAGAAGGGCACCTACGCCGCCCTCTTTCCCCAGATCAACGCCACCGGGTCCTACCAGAGGACCATCAAGAAGCAGGTCATGTACATGGGCGGAAGTGACGACGGCGAAAGCGGCGGAGGCATGTCCAGCATGTTCTCCGGCATCATGGAGCCGATAATGTACTACATCCAGCAGCTCTATCAGGGGACCGGAGTGCCCTTCGTGCCCTACGTGGCCCCCGAGACCGAGACTCAGGCATCTTCCTCCAACGAAGGCTTCGAGGTCGGCCGCTGGAACACCTGGAGCGCCGGCATCTCCGCCTCGATGCCCCTTGTCAACGCCCAGCTCTGGGAAAGCATCAAGATATCCGGCCAGCAGGTGGAGCTCGCGGTAGAAAAGGCCCGCGAGTCCCGCCTCGGGATGGTCTCCTCCGTCAAGAACGCCTACTACGGCGTACTTCTCGCCAAGGAAGTCTTCGAGGTCTATAAGTCCGTCTATGAGAACGCCCTGGAGAACCTCCAGCTAATAGAGAAGAAATACGAGGTCCAGAAGGCCTCTGAGCTCGACCTCGCGAGAGCGAAGACCACCTTCGCCAACGCCATCCCCAACGTCTATAACGCCGAGACCTCGATAATCCTCGGTCTCTGGCAGCTCAAAGCCGTCATAGGGATGGACCTCGACGAGAACATCGATGTTGCAGGCAGCCTTGAAGACTACGCCGACAAGATGTTCTACGACATCCACCAGGCCGACTCCGTCTCGCTCGAAGGCAACTCCGCGATGCGACAGCTCGAGCTCCAGGCGGCGCAGCTCGCCTCCGCCGTGAGGCTCAACTCCTTCGCCTTCATCCCGACAATAGCGGCGACCTTCTCCTACAGCTACAACGCGATGGCCAATGACTTCAAGTTCAAGCAGTACCAGTGGACGCCGTATTCCTTCGTCGGAATATCCCTCAGCATCCCTATCTTCACGGGGACGAAGAGGATCTGGGACATCAAGCAGGCGAAGCTGCAGGCCTCCGAGCTCGACCTCCAGAAGCAGAACACAGAGCGCCAGCTGCGCATAGCGGTCAAGCAGAGCGTGCAGTCCATGGAGACGGCGATGCGGACCTACAACGCCGCAAAGGACGCCCTCGACTCGGCCGAGAAGGCCTACGACATCGCGGCGAAGTCCTACGACGTCGGCCGCAGCACGCTCACCGACCTCGACAACGCCCAGCTCGGCCTGACGCAGGCCCGCCTCAGCGTCTCGCAGGCGATCCACAGTTTCATCACGGCGAAGACCGGCCTGGAGCAGACAATCGGCTGCGACTTCCTCGACGATCAGGGGAAAGTCGATCTCGACGGTTCGTATAAATAACAGGATATGAAGACTTTAAGATATATATTCACAGCTATGGCCGCCCTGGCCGCCATTTCGTGCGCCAGCTTCGGCAACAAGGAAAAGAAAAACGACGTGGGCCTCACCTTCGAGACCCCGCAAGACGACACCCCCGCCTCAGTGGAGGTCGTCGTCGCAACGACCCGCGAGGTCCCTCAGGAGAATGTCTATGCCACTTCCGTGCTGCCCTACGCCATCAACAACATCGCCCCCCAGACCGGAGGCCGCATCCAGAAGATCAACACCGAGGTCGGCAGCTACGTCTACCGTGGCCAGATCCTCGCCGAGATGGACAGGCTCCAGCTCGAGCAGACGAAGCTCCAGCTCCGCAACGACTCCACCGAGCTCAGCCGCATAAAGAGCCTCTATGAGAAAGGCGGCGTCGCCAAGAGCGACCTCGACGCCATCGAGCTCGCCTACAACGTGCGCAGGACGACCATCAAGAACCTCGAGGAGAACACCGTCCTCCGTTCCCCGATCACGGGATTCGTGACGGCGCGCAACTACGACCGCGGCGACATGTACACGATGGCCCAGCCTCTGTTCACAATCCAGCAGGTCGTGCCCGTGAAGCTCCTTGTCGGCATATCCGAAAGTGAATACACCCTCGTAAAGAAAGGCGACAAGGTCAGCCTGACCGCCGACGCGCTTCCCGGAAGGACCTTCACCGGCAGCGTCTCCAGACTCTACCCGACCATCGACGCGGCGACCCACACCTTCAACGCTGAGGTCCTTGTCCAAAACACCGACAAGGCCCTCCGTCCCGGGATGTACGCCCGCGTGACCGTCACCTTCGGCAAACGCAACAGCGTCGTCATCCCCGACAAGTGCATCGTCAAGCAGGAAGGAAGCGGCCAGCGCTTCGTCTATATAGTCAACGGCGACGACAACACCGTGTCCTTCGTCCCCGTGACCCTCGGCCGCCACATCGGCGACGAGTATGAAATCCGCGAGGGTGTTCCCGACGGAGCGACCGTGGTCATCAAGGGACAGGTCAACCTCCGTGACGGCAAAAAGGTCAACGTGCTATGAGCATCTACAGAACTTCCGTAAACCATCCGGTCACGACGTTCCTGCTCTTCCTGGCGTTCGCGATCCTTGGCGTGTACTCGCTCGTCAAGCTTCCGATCGACTTCTTCCCGGACATCGAGTCGAACACCATCATGGTCATGTCCTCCTACCCGGGAGCAAGCGCCGAGGATGTAGAGACCAACCTTACCAAGGTTCTTGAGAACTCCCTCAACGGCGTCGCCGACCTCAAGGACCTGAGCTCCCAGTCCAAGGAGAACATCTCGATTCTTACCCTCGAATTCAAGTACGGCACCGACATCGAAGTCGCTACCAACGACGTCCGCGACAAGCTCGACAGGGTCAACAGCATCCTGCCGGACGGCGCATCCGTCCCTATCATCTTCAAGTTCAGCATCGACGACATGCCGATCATGATGATGGCGGCGACCGCGGACCAGAGCGTCCCCGCCCTCGACAAAATTCTCGACGACAAGGTGGCGACCCCGCTCGCCCGTGTCTCCGGCGTCGGCACCGTCTCGGTCGTCGGCGCGCCGAAAAGGGAGATCCAGGTCTACTGCGACCCTACCAAGCTCAGCGCCTACAACCTTTCCATCAGCACCATCTCCCAGATAATCGCTGCTGAGAACCGCAACGTCCCTTCCGGCAACATCGACATCGGAAGCGAGACCTACACGCTCCGCGTCAAGAAGGAGTTCAGCGACCCTTCCGAGATACTCGACCTCGTGGTCGGCTACTCCGCCGGCAAGGCCGTCTATCTGAGGGATGTCGCGACGGTCAACGACGGCCTTGAGGAGAAGTCGCAGGAATCCTACACCAACGGCACCCGCGGCGCCCTGGTCATCATCCAGAAGCAGTCCGGATCCAACACGGTGGAGGTCGTCCGCCAGGTCAAGAAGAACATGTTCGAGATCCAGAAGACCATCCCGTCGGACATCAAGTTCACCGTCGTGATGGACTCCTCGACCAACATCATCAACACGATCAACTCCCTCAAGGAGACGATCATGATCACCTTCTTCGTGGTCATGCTCGTCGTGTTCCTATTCCTCGGAAGGTGGAGGGGCACCATCATCGTCATCCTGTCGATTCCGATCGCCCTCCTGGCGTCCCTCATGTACCTTTTCGTGACGGACAACTCGCTCAACATCATCTCGATGTCCTCGCTGTCCATCGCAATCGGTATGGTCGTTGACGACGCCATCGTCGTGCTCGAAAACGTCTCGACTCACCTTGAGAGAGGGGAAAAACCGAAAGAGGCCGCCGTCCACGGCACCGCTGAGGTCGGTATCTCCGTCATCGCTTCGACCCT
>CADAXR010000046.1 GCA_902791945.1 uncultured Bacteroidia bacterium | reverse complement strand
GGCCGTATCGGCCGTATGGTCTTCCGCGCCGCGGTTGAGAATTTCTCCAATGACATCGAGGTTGTCGGTATCAACGACCTTCTCGATCCTGATTACCTCGCTTACATGCTCAAGTATGACTCCGTCCACGGAGCTTTCAAGGGCGATGTGAAGGCCGAGGACGGTGCCCTCATCGTGAACGGCAAGAAGATCCGCGTCACTGCTGAGATGGATCCCGCGAACCTGAAGTGGAACGAGGTCGGCGCTGAGGTCGTCGTCGAGTCCACCGGTTTCTTCCTCACCGACGAGTCCGCCCGCAAGCACATCCAGGCCGGCGCCAAGAAGGTGATCATGTCCGCTCCTTCCAAGGACAGCACCCCGATGTTCGTCTACGGTGTCAATGACAAGACCTACGCAGGCCAGACCATCATCTCCAACGCCTCCTGCACCACCAACTGCCTCGCTCCTCTTACCAAGGTGCTCAACGACAAGTTCGGTGTCAAGAGGGGTCTCATGACTACTGTCCACGCTGCTACAGCTACCCAGAAGACCGTCGACGGTCCTTCCAAGAAGGACTGGAGGGGCGGCCGCGGTATCCTCGAGAACATCATCCCGTCCTCGACCGGTGCTGCAAAGGCTGTCGGCAAGGTTCTCCCCGAGCTTAACGGCAAGCTTACCGGCATGTCGCTGCGCGTTCCCACCTCTGACGTCTCCTTCGTCGACCTCACCGTCGAACTCAACAAGGAAGTCTCCTACGCTGAGATCTGCGCTGCCATGAAGGAAGCCTCCGAGGGCGAACTCAAGGGCATTCTCGGTTACACCGAGGACGCTGTCGTCTCCACCGACTTCCGTGACGATCCCCGCACTTCCATCTTCGATGCGAAGGCCGGTATCCAGCTCGACCCGACTTTTGTCAAGGTCTGCGCCTGGTACGACAACGAGTGGGGCTACTCCAACAAGGTCCTCGAGATGGCAAAGGTTATCATGAAATAACCAATTTGCTTAATCATTATCCGGGCGGCTCCTTCGGGGGCCGTCCTTTTTTATTTAACCGGGGAGACGGATAGGTCGACCTTGCCGCGTATGCCGCGGACGACGGCCTCGTCGGTGAACTGCCACAGCGTCCAGTCCTGGAACTCGGGGAGGGAAGTGTTGTAGCGTGCGACCCAGACCGGATAATTGTCCGTAATTTCTTTCGAGAGATAGGTTTTGAGGAACCAGTCTCCCGTGTAGATGACTGGCTTGACTCCGTAATGCTCCTCGACGGCCTTGAGCCAGACGAGGGCCCGCTCGCAGAGAGTCTTTGACGAGCAGCCATTGTGGATCCTCTCTATGTCAAGTACGGGCGGGAAATCTTCTTTCGAGAGGGGACCTACAGTCCCGATGAAATTGCGGGCCTGGGCGGAAGGGTCTTTGGAGGAGAGGAAGAAATGGTAGGCTCCGCGCCTGAAACCATGGCTTGAAGCATTGCTCCAATTGGTAGGGAAGTCACTGTCTTTTAAAGAAATACCCTCGGTTGCTTTAATTATTACTGAAGATACGTTGCAGACCCGTTTTGCCTTGAGGATATCCCTGCAGGTCCTCCCTTTTGCGTCTATACAGACGGCGAGGGAATCCCAGACGATTGCAGAGTTGTGGTGAGAGATGTCGATAGTGTAAGTCCAATTGCCTTCCGGCACGCGGGCTCCGGTCTCTCCTTTTTTATGGATGACGTAGGGGACGAGAAAGCAAAGTACGACGGCCCCGACCGCAGCGAAAATCTGCCAGGGCTTAAGGGTGAGAATTGCCGCGGACTTCGCCCGCCTCCGGCCCTTCGACGACACGCCACTTTTCGTCTTCGACGGGGCGCCGTTTTTCGCCTTCGACGGGACGGATTTACGGCGATTTTGGCCCGATTTTGGGCTTAACTTTTTTGTTATACTATTTAACTTCTTTGTTTTATTCATTGATATTCCGAAGAATATATAGGGGCACCAACAAAAGTGATATTCCAAGCACGAATATACACAATTTCTCATAATTTTCCCTATATTTGTGAGGTTAGAAACAATTAAACCTCAGCTATATGAAAGATCTAAAAGGAACAAAGACCGAGGCCAATCTCCAGGCCGCGTTCGCCGGTGAGTCCCAGGCTCACACCAAGTACCTCTACTACGCTTCCAAGGCTCGCAAGGACGGCTATGTCCAGATAGGCGACCTCTTCGAGGCGACTGCCAAGAACGAGAAGGAGCACGCCAAGATCTGGTTCAAGCTCCTCCACGGCGGCGAAATCCCCGCAACCGAGGTCAATCTCTCCGACGCGGCAGCCGGTGAGAATTTCGAGTGGACCGACATGTACGCCGAATTCGCCGCGACCGCGAGGGAAGAAGGCTTCCCCGACATCGCTTTCCTCTTCGACAAAGTCGGTGCAATCGAAAAGACCCACGAGGAGCGCTACCGCAAGCTCCTTGAGAACATCGAGGGCGGTCTCGTCTTCTCACGCGACGAGGACATGATCTGGGAATGCTCCAACTGCGGCCACATCGTGGTCGGCAAGAAGGCTCCCGAGCTCTGCCCCGTGTGCAAGCACCCGAAGAGCTACTTCCTTCTCCGCAGCGAGAATTATTGATCCGGAGTCTTCCCGGCTACATTTTGAACACTGCAAAAATGCAGTTGACAAAGATATAGCTGAGGAAAATGAGGGTCACGGCGGCGGACCAGTTGGTCCGGAGCACCGCCACGACAATCACCGAAAGGGCCGCAACCGAAAGGAACGCGGTCCTTTTTATTAATAATGAGTGCTCCTGCTTATGCCCCTTTTTGAATTTCATGGAGAACATCGGAAGGGGGCAGACAAGAAGCAGCCCGAGGCACACCGAGACAGCCGGGATGAAAATACCGCCGGCGGCCCAGGTTGCGACGACGGAGCCCGGCTCCGCGGCAATGAAATAGGCGAGGGAGCCGCAGATCATTGCGCAGGCCGGGGTCGCAAGGCCTATGAAGCCTTCACTCTGCCTTTCGTCGATGTTGAACTTAGCGAGCCGGAGACCGGACATCACTGCTATGAAAAGCGGGATGAAGGCCGTCCAGGAGCCCTCCGGGGAGATTGCGTAAAGCATCACCGAGGGCAGCACTCCGAAGCTGACCATGTCGGAAAGGGAGTCAAGTTCCTTTCCCATGTCGGAATAGGCGTCGAGGGCCCTTGCGGCGAGGCCGTCGCAGAAGTCGAAGACGGCCGCCGCGAGCATCAGCGGGAATGCTATATCAATGTGTCCTTTCAGTGTGAAAATCACTCCCAGGACTCCGGAGAGGAGGTTCAAGGAAGTGATTGTGTTGGGGATTATTTTCTTGATGGACATTTACTTAACCTTTATGCCGAGCTTGCCCGCAATGTCTTTCGGAAGGGCTTTTTTGTTGACCATGATATTGAGGGTCTTCTGCTTGCAGAAGGCCTCGGACATATACCAGATGCCCTTGTAGGCGCCGGCATTGCCCCAGGAGTTCTTGATGAGGTAGTATTTGTGGCCGTCCTGGTCGGTCGCGATGCCGTAGAGGTGCATGCCGTGGTCGTCGGTCGATTCCTTGTTGTCGAAGGCTTCCTGGCGGTTCTCCTGGGTCACCTCTATTTCTTTATACGAAGGCTTGGCTTCCGGCTTCTCCTCATCCTTGCCTACCCACTTCTCCTGGTCTGAACCGCTGGTCTGCTTGGCTTCTGCGTCGAGAAGAAGGGCGAGACCGGTCCTGGTGAAGCCTTTCTCGGAGACGTCGCCGCCCCAGAGGACGGTGTATCCTTTATCTATAGCGTTGTCTATCACCGCCATGAACTCGTCGAGTGGAAGGTTCCACGAGGGGGTCCAGCGCCAGTTGTCTTCAACCTCGATGGCGAAGGGCTGGTAGAAGGGATGGTGGGTGAACGAAGTGAGGGAGACGTAATCGTCGAGATTTATGCCGAGGGAATTGCGGTAGGCCACGGGATCCTGACCGTCGGGAAGGGGACCGAGATAGGCGTCAAGGATGCCGTCGAAGCCCTTGGACCAGACGGGGGTGAGCTTGCGGTTGGGGTTCTTGACGACGGCTTCGACGTAGCCGCGGAGGACTGCGTCGAGCTCACCCTGGACCGGAAGGTCGGTGCCGTAGTTCATGCCGGTGTACGACTCCTGGGGCAGAATTCCGTAGTTCCTGATCACGTCGAACACGTCGCCGAAGTCGCTGCCCTGGGCCATCTTGAGGTTGCCGTCGAGGCGGACGAATTTAAGGGCGCGGTCGTGATAGGAATTGCGTACGACGAACATTTCCGAGAGGTCCGGATAGAGGGTCGTGTCCTTTATGGCCTTGCTCTTTATGATCTCCGACTCCAGGAAGGAGAGGGAGGAGAAGCACCAGCAGGTGCCGGAGCGGTACTGGTTCTTGATGGGGGTGACGGGGATTTCCTTCACGGTCGTGAAGGTGAAATCCTTGGGGTTGGGGCCACCCTTGGGCTTTTCCTGGGCATAGGCCGCCGCGACGGAAACGAGTGCTGCGGCTATGACGGCGATCTTTCTGAACATATCTTTTTGTCTTTGTTTCAAGGCGCTAATTTAGGAAATGCTTTGGAGAAATAAAAATTAGAGGCTAATTTTGCAGACAGTGAAAACTGTTCTGTATATACATGGAATGGGCGGCGGCGCCTCCAGCCGCATCCCCGCAATCCTTAACGAATGCCTTCCGGAAGACATCCGTGTCATTGTAAGGACCTACGATTTCAACCCCGTAAAAGGCCGGGAGCAGATCCTCGGATGGATGGACGAACTCTCCCCGGAGCTCGTCATAGGCGAGTCTCTCGGGGCCATCCAGGCCATCAGGGTGAGGGGAGTGCCCCACATCCTCGTCTCTCCGTCCCTCGGGGCGCCTGCGAGGATGTACGCACTTGGCTTCCTTACGCTTATCCCGGGGGCTACCTGGCTCTGCTCGAAGATATGGAAGCGCCGCGAAGGCGACCGCCAGGAGATGGTATTCTCCTGGGACAACCTCAGCCTTTACAAGGCTCACGGCAAGGATGCGCTTGCCAATACGCCCGCTGCCGGCAGCAAGGATTATTTTTTCGCATTTTTCGGCACCCGTGACCATTATCGCAGAAACGGCGTCGTAAGCATCCGCCTATGGGAAAAGTATTTCGGGAAGGACAGCTACAGGATTTATGAAGGTACCCACTTTATGGAAGAAGAATATGTCCTCACAATGCTGAAGGATGCAATCGTCTCAATCCTTGGCTGAAAGTGGGAGGAAATTGTTATATTTGCATTCCGATAGACAGTATATATGAAGAAACCAGCGATTCTCCTGACTCTCCTGCCGCTTTTTGCACTCTCGTGCATGGAGCATTCGTCCCCCACCAGACCGACCATTGACTATGTGCTTTCAATAGTCGCCGACACAACCGCCGGCCCCTATTCGCTTGTCGCCGGACATGATCCGGCCTCCGTCGAAGGCGCCATAGCGATCTTCGGCGAAAGGGAGGAGAGCCTCCTTCTTTCCGAGATGTTCCTCACGGCGGACAGCCGGGACAACATCTCCGGCCGTCGCGGAAGCGACCTCCTGCCGGACTTTGCCGGCGAGGTCTTCTCCGTGATCCTTGACGAGGCCGAGGCGCCGTATGCCGGATTCATCAAAAGGGGAGAATCGGAAAAACTCCGCGAGAACGCCGTCTGCGGCGCTATTTTCGCGCTGGACACCGTCTGCTGCGTCACTCCGTTCAACCCGGAGGCGACCGCCCCGAAGCCGACTTCAAAGATAATCGTGCTTTCATCGCCGCTGATGGGCGAATACGGCCTTTTCGATGTTGACACGCTGTTCCACCTCGCCGGGACGCGGATCCCCGTGGTCTCGCCGGTGGAGAGCATGATCGGCGAAGCCCTTGCCATTCCGAAGGAAGACCTCTGCGTCGGCGTCTGGGCCGACAGCGCGCTCGTGGCTTCGATGGCGTATCAGAATGTGTTCAACCGTATGGCAAAAGCGGCCGGGAAGCCTTCTTCCGCGCTTTATCCGCTGTCCCCGGCAGGGGAGGGCGACATCCGCGAACGCCTCCTTTCCTGGCTGGACGCCTACAGCGAAATCTGCGGCGGCCGCCAGCTGGACGCGCTCCTTATTGATGATTACGGAGTCAACCTCTCTTCCCTCCAGGCCGAGCTTGCCGACATACGAAAGGAGGACTCCTTCCAGAAGCTGACCTACGCGAGGCTTCTTTCCGAAGATTTCCGCTTTGTGGACGTGATGGAAGCTCTCACCGGCAGATGCTACGACATCCTCCGCGGAGAGAATCTTTTCACCCACAACATCCTTTACCCCTCGCTTACCCTCTACCAGAGCGTCGCCTCGCCTGACGGCTCCGGGCCGCTGCTGCTTCGCCTGAGCTCAAGGTTCATTTCAGATGAGACGGCGCAGTTTATTGATGCCAACGTTGTTTCTACCAAGCCGCTGTATGTACAGAACTAGCATAACGCCGGAAGAAATACAGCCTCTTCCGCTGGCGGAGTTTCCCGGGAAAATATTTCTTATCGACTCCATGGGCCCCTCCTTCAGGAGGGCTATCCGCTATCTGATGCGCCAGAAAGTCATAGGTTTCGACACGGAGACGCGGCCCTCCTTCTCGGCCGGAGCGCCCCACCACGGGACGGCCCTCCTTCAGCTTTCAGGCCCGAACAAGGCTTTCCTTTTCCGCACATGCCGTATAGGTATGCCCGCAAAGCTCCGCGCCGTACTGGCCAATCCTGACGTCATCAAAGTCGGAGCGGCTGTGGCCGACGACATACACGGCCTGCAGCACCTTGGATATTTCGCCCCGGAATCTTTCGTGGATCTCCAGAGGATGGTCCCGGAGTGGGGGATTACTGACAAGAGCGTGAAAAAAATGGCGGCCATAATCCTCGGAGTGAGGATTTCCAAGGCCCAGCAGCTCTCCAACTGGGAGGCCGAGAACCTCAGCGAATCCCAGAAAATGTACGGCGCGACCGACGCCTGGATCTGCCGCGAGATGTACCGCTGCCTTCTTTCCGCAGAAAAGCCTGTAGCCGATGGACAAGATATATCTGAAGAAAGGTAGGGAAGATTCCCTGCTTCGTTTCCACCCCTGGGTGTTCTCCGGCGCCGTCGCGCAGATCTCCGGCTCGCCGGCGGAGGGAGACCTCGTCGGCGTTTTCTCCTCCTCGGGCGAATTCCTCGCCGAGGGCCACTACCAGGTCGGCTCCATAGCCGTCCGCATCCTCAGTTTTTCCGCCGATGCGTCAAAGGCTTCCTTCTTTGAGGACAGGATCAGGGAGGCATATAAACTAAGGGTTGCCGTCGGTCTCGCCGGTTCGGAGAAGACGACCTGCTACCGCCTCGTCCACGGGGAAGGGGATTCCCTTCCCGGACTGATCATCGACTGGTACGACGGCGTGGCAGTCCTCCAGGCCCACTCGGTCGGCATGTTCCGCGCCAAAAAGAAGATCGCCGCGGCCCTCCAGGCCGTCTACGGCGACGCTTTGAAGGCCGTTTACGACAAGAGCTCCGGCACCGCGCCTTTCAAGGCCGGCCTCGACCTTGTGGACGGCTATTTATACAAGGCTGAAGGCTTTACGGACGACGAATCCGTAGTCCTCGAGGGAGGGAACAAGTTCATCGTCAACTGGACCGAAGGACAGAAGACCGGATTTTTCCTCGACCAGAGGGAAAACAGGGCCGCCGTCGGCCGCCTCGCCTCCGGCCGCAACGTGCTCAACCTCTTCTGCTATACCGGAGGTTTCTCCATCTATGCCCTCGCGGCCGGCGCTCTCCACGTCGATTCCGTGGACAGTTCGTCTAAGGCCATGGCCATGGTGGACCGCAACGTCGCTCTCAACGGCTTCTCACCGGAGCGCCACACCTCCATCTGCGCCGACGCCATCGATTTCCTCAAGGCTTCCCCCGAGGGCAAATACAACCTCCTTATAGTCGACCCTCCGGCATTCGCAAAGCACCGCGGCGCCCTCGGCAACGCCCTCCGGGCCTACCGCCGTCTCAACGCCGCCGCCATCGCAAAAGCCGCTCCGGGCAGCTTTATTTTCACATTCAGCTGTTCGCAGGTGGTTGACAAAGAGCAGTTCGCCCTCGCGGTCTTCAGCGCTGCCGCCGAGACCGGCCGCCGCGTCCGCATCCTCGACCGACTCTGCCAGCCCGCCGACCACGCCGTCGGCATCTACCACCCCGAAGGCGAGTACCTCAAGGGCCTCCTCCTCTACGTCGAGTAATCTTTTTTTGTATTTCTCCAAAAACTGCTTATATTTGCAGTCCCAACCCGGTGCTATGGCCGAGCGGTTAGGCACAGGTCTGCAAAACCTGGGACAGCGGTTCGATTCCGCTTGGCACCTCAAAATGAATGACAGCCCTCGCGGCTGTCATTTTCATTTTGAGGTGCCGGCCTTCGGCCTTATTCATTGAGGGGCGTACCCCCTCAAACTCCCCTTCCTGTTAATTTTCTGCCCTCGCGGCTGTCATTTTCATTTGAGCTGCCGGCCATCGGCCTTATTCATTTCCCTGTTTGCATTTTGCGGCGGCCGGTTTAGGATTTTTTTGTATTTTTGCGGGGTATGAAGATAATTAAGGATAAATCGTTTGGCGGGGAGAGGCCGCTGTTCGGGGTTAAGGGCGTGAGGATGGAGAACATCGAGATCACGGACGGGGAGTCCGGGATCAAGTGCTGCGAGGGGATTGAGGTGGACGGAAGCCGGTTCTACGGGAAGTATCCACTTTGGCACGTGAAGGGGAGCCTCATCACCGGCTGCTATTTCGCGGCAGGATCGCGTTCCGCAATCTGGTACAGCGACGATATGGTGATGAAGGACTGTACGATAGACGGGCCGAAGTTCTTCCGTGAGATGAAAAACCTCACCCTCGAAAGGGTTACGGTCAACGACGCCGACGAGACCTTCTGGAACGTAGAAGGCCTGACGGCCCGGGACGTCGTCCTTCACGAAGGGACCTATCCTTTCATGAATTGCCGCAATATTTTCGTCGACGGGCTGAAGAGCGATTCCAAATACGTCTTCCAGTACTGCACCGACGTTGAAATCCACAACGCCGAAATCGTGACCAAGGACTCCTTCTGGGAGTGCGAGAGGGTCACTGTCTATGATTCAGTGCTCGACGGGGAGTACCTCGGCTGGCATTCGAAGGACATACGCCTGGTCCGCTGCCATATAGCCGGCGAGCAGCCGCTGTGCTATATGGACGGCGTTACGCTCGAAGAATGTACTTTCGACCCTGCCTGCGACCGCGCCTTCGAGGACAGCCGCGGCATCAATGCCGAGATCAAAGGCCATATAACCGAGATTAAGAATCCTGTCTCCGGACGCATACACGCCGGATCCATCGGAAGGCTTACTTACGACGATTTCGCCCTCGGGCACGACTGCGCCGTCAGCGAGGGCTGATCACCACCCAATATTGAGAAAACGCGGATAGAAGCGGAGCGACAACCAGACCCAGTGGAGGTGGTTGTCGCCGTTGCCCCTGCGGAGGCGGTTCATCGTCTCCGTGCCGTTCATATAGGTGTATCCGGCTGAAAGCGAACCGAATGAGGCGAATTTCCAGGCCGTCTCGACTTCGATCTCGTGGCCGAGAGTCATCTTCAGGTTGTGGCTGCTCATCTCCGTGCCGGTTGCCATGTAATGGTAATTGGCGGTAATGCGGAGATCCTCAATAGGGAAGGCGTTAAGGCTTATGTAAGCGTTCTGCAGACCGGGGGAGAATCCGCCTATATAATTCTGTATATAGAAGAAATCCATGGCCCCGTAGAATTCGTGGTGGGAGCCGAAAAGAGGGGAGAAGCCGCGGTTGATCGTATGGCGCGTCAGGCCTATGGCGCCATGCTGCGGCACCGCAAAATTCTTGTCTCCGCTGAGGTAGTCGTAGCCGGCGATGATCTTGAGGTATTTCGTCGGGACACCGGTGAACTTGCAGCTGGCCATCCAGGCGGAGATGGGAATGCTGTGCTCGTCACGGCCGAACTGGTAGTAGCCGGAGAGTTCGGCTTCGAAAAAGTTGCCGTGGTAGCCCAGGAAGCCGCCGGTAAGCTGCTGGTAATAGTTGCGCGGCCCATCTTCCAGGGCGCTCTGCATGCCCACGTTCATGAAAAGGGCGGACACTCCGAAGGGGATTTTCCGCGGCTGGTAGTGGTACCAGAGGACCTGGACGGTCTTGTAGGGCTGGCTGCCGTCGATGTAGGTGGTGCCACCCTTGAAGTCCGCGGCTGTAGGGTTCTGGTTGAAGCCGACGATGGCGTGGACCTTGTGGCACGGGCCGTCGTAGCCCAGTTTCACGACGTCGTGGGAGCTCGCCATCATCGTCCAGTCATCGGAGCCGATGATACGTTCGTCGTCGTAGCTCAGCTCCTGGCGGCCGATCTTGGCGAAAAGCCCCTGGCTGCTTTTTGCCTGCACCCAGCCCTCGAAGAGGCTGAAGGTGCCGTTGTTGCCCTGGCCCCATATACCGGAAAAACGGGGAGTCACCCTCATGGAGAACCACTTGTGCTCGTACTCGAGCTTGAGCATCACGCGGGTCAGAAGGAAGGCCGCATAGTCCTTCGACTCATCATCCTCGGCGACTCCGCCGTCGCGGTACTCCCCGCGGAAGAGAAAGTCGCCGCTGAGGGTGAATATGTTTTTGGAAGTACTGTCGGGAGCGAATGTGACCTCCCTTTTCTTCCGCGCATCCACGGACACGCAGACAACCAGCATAAGGAGAAGCAGGACGGTTTTTTTCATACTTTGCAAATGTATAAAAAAATTGCGTATTTTTGTAGATGTGACCGGCGGCATCCGGTCCGTAAAACAGAAATTTCAAAACCATCATTATGAGTCTTTTAGGAAATCTTCTCGGGAAAGCCATACAGAAAGGGCTTGACTCGATAGCAAGCAAGGCCGGTGTTTCCCTGAACAACCCCGACGTAAACAATACGCATCAGAGAAGCCAGGCTCCGGCTCCGAAGAGCCCCTACCAGCAGCAGAGCAGCCCGTATCAGGCCGCTTCGCAGATGAGGGATCCTCGAGCCTATTTCCGCGGCATCCTGCAGAGCGAATTCCCGCAGTTTACCGTCAGGGAGAACGTCCCCGTTACTTCCCTCGTCGGCGACGCCTGCGACCAGTTCAAGCTCTACAGCACCCGCCCGTACCAGGCCTACAAGGCCGAATGGGGCGAGCCCTACACCTTCGTCCTCTACCAGGCAGGCCAGCCCAAGGCGGTCGTGATGCTTGGCGACGGCCACAGCCACTGCGCCAAGGTCAAGTTCCTCATCGCGAGGAAGTACGCCCAGAAGGTCGGCCTCCCGTACATCAACTTCTACACCCAGATGCCCAACGAAAAATCCTATGTCGTCGGGCGTATCAGGAAGTTCCTGTAGCAGCATAAAGAAAAAGGGGATGCGGCCATGTCGGCCGCGCCTGCGGCGGGTGCAGCACGCCCAATGGACAACGGCCTTGCAGGCGGCCGGGCTTGTACCACCTGGTGATCAGCAATTTTGCTGATTCAAAATCATTCCCCTTTTTCTTTTTTATTCTATGGAAAGCCTCATCGAGATGCTCGCTTCCCAGCAGTGCTGGGAGGAATTTCTGGCCCACCGCCTGAGGAAGGGCCGGTTTTCATGGCGGGAGTTCGATGAGGCCGACCTTTTTGTGGAAGGGGAGGGATACCTTCCGCTGGCGCGGAAAATCCTTGCCGGAGGCTCCCTGGACCCGCCTTGCCGAAGGAAAGTCAACAAGATGGGCTCGGACAGGAAGCGGGTGGTCTATTCCTATGGTCCGGAAGAAATGGCCTACCTCAAGGCTCTTTCCTTTCTTCTTTATAAATACGACGCCTCTTTCGCATCCAACTGCTACGCTTTCCGCCGCGGCATCAGGGCTACAGATGCAGTCCTCAAAGTGAACAAGGCTGTCCGTGGTCGCTCCATGTGGGCCTACAAGGCCGACATCCACGACTATTTCAACTCCATCCCCATCCCAAAACTCCTTCCTGTTCTTCGCGATATCCTTTCCGACGATCTACTCCTTTATTCGTTCTTCGAGAGGATGCTTTCCGACGACAGGGTCGTCTCAGACGGGGAAATTATCAGTGAAAGTCACGGTGTCATGGCCGGCGTTCCGACGGCTCCGTTCCTCGCCGACGTCTGCCTGAGCGCGATGGACCACTGGTTCGAGGAGAGGGGAGCGGTCTATGCCCGCTATTCCGACGATATCATCGTCTTCGCGGAGGACGAGGCGACGCTCCGCGCCTACAAGGACAAGATCCTGGAGTTTATCTCTTCGCTCTCGCTGGAGATCAACCCGTCTAAGGAGAAGGTCTATTCTCCAGGCGAGCCCTACGAATTCCTCGGATTTAAGTGCCTGGATGAGACCATTGACATCAGCGACGCCGCCCTGGAGAAGATGAAAGGGAAGATCCGCCGCAAGATGCGTGCGGTCCTTCGTTGGAAGAAGCGCAAGGGCATCTCCGACGAGGAAGCCATGTCGCGGATTATCAGGTATTTCAATAAGAAATTCTACGATCTCGACCCGGATTCCGACGGCCGCACCCTCACCTGGGCGCGCTGGTATTTCCCGGTCATCACGACCTCCGGCGGGCTTGCCGAAATCGACCATTATCTCCAGCAGTCCATCCGCACCGTCGGCTCCGGCCGCCACAAAACCAATGGCCGCCTCATTCCGTACTCCACCCTCCGCAGCCTCGGCTATCGTCCTCTCGTTCACGAATACTACGCATCTCTCGATAAATAAAATGCAGGCATTACCTCTCCTCACCGTCGCTTCGCTCCCCCTCCCATCTTTTCAGATGGGCCCCTCCCTCTAATAGCCGAGGGTGGCTAAGGGTCGGAGAGGTAATGCCTGCATTTTATTTTGTTAAGTCACAGGTTTTTGCTAAATTTCGAAGTTTAATGGAAACCACTAATTAATAGTAGATGGACGAAGTCAGAGTCATCGAGATAAAAAAGAGCGTATTCGCTGATAATGAAATGGATGCGAACGCTTTGAGAGGGGAGTTGAAAGCAAAGGGAGTGTACCTTCTTAACCTTATGTCCTCGCCGGGAAGCGGCAAGACTACGACCCTTATCCGTACAATCAATCTTCTTAAAGACAAGGTCCGGCTTGCTGTGATGGAGGCCGACATCGATTCCGACGTGGATACTGTGAAGATCCGGAAGGAGACCGGGGTCGAATCCATTCAGCTCCACACCGGAGGGATGTGCCATCTCGATGCCGAGATGACAAGGCAGGGTCTTGACAGCCTGGACCTCGAAGGAGTGGATCTCGTAATTCTGGAGAACGTAGGGAATCTCGTGTGCCCGGCGGAATTCGACACCGGGGCGGTGCGTAACGCAATGATCCTGTCAGTCCCGGAAGGGGACGACAAGCCCCTGAAATACCCCCTGATGTTCTCCGTCTGCGACCTTGTACTTGTCAACAAGACCGACGTGATGCCCTATTTCGATTTCAGCCTGGAGCGCTGCAGGGAGTACGTCGCAAGGCGCAATCCGGCCGCGCAGGTGATTCCGATCTGTGCAAGGACGGGAGAGGGAGTCGAAAAGTTCGCAGAGTGGCTTCTCTCTGAAGTCGGCAACTGGAAAAAACAATAGCACTATACTATGCCTGAAATGTCCACCAAATTTGTCCCCAAACACAAAGGCGACAAAAACCCCAACCCGAAGCTCATCAAACTTGTCCGCAAGATCACCGACCGTGTCCCCGGCAAGATCAAGATGACGACCGACGCCCCGGAATACTGGGGCCTCGCATGTATTTTCGAGGACGAGATGGATCCCGTGACAAGGGAAGCATCACTTGATCTTCTTCTTGATGTAATCTCGGATAAGTTCCTTAAAGTAAGGGAAAGGAGGCCCTATAAGCTTCTCGTGGAGTGGAACCGCAAAAAGCATTATACTCCGGACGACGCCTCCTTTGACGAGCTTCTCGACAAACTGTCGTATTTCGGCATGCTCGAGTACGACTACGGCGACAAATACACCGACGACGGCCCGGTCCCCGGTGCCGGATTCGAAAGGGAAGACCGTGAATACTGGGTCCCCATGTTCGTCCCCGGCTCCGCCGAATACACGAACATGAACACCGACCTCATGGACCGTCACCCCGAGCTCGCGATGTTCTTCGAAAGGATGACCTTCCTTCCGCTGGAGAAAATCACCCCGAGCATCCCGATGGGCGGCGCCGGCATAGGCATGCACGTCATTCCGGTGGAGAAGGCCATTTCGATGGAGAACCAGTCGATTGACATAGAGCACATTTCCTACTGGCTCAAGAAATACGAGGGTCACATCGGCGTGGGCATATGCTCCTGCCGCTACGGCCGCAAGAAGATGGACGAAGGCTGCGCGGACGACTACCGCGACTGGTGCATCGGCGTCGGCGACATGGCCGACTACCTCCGCGAGACCGGCCGCGGCCACGACATTACCTACGACGAGGCGATGGCCATCCTCAAAAAGGCCGAGGACCACGGATTCGTCCACCAGGTGACGAACATCGACGGCGAAGGCAAGATCTTCGCCATCTGCAACTGCAACGTCAAGATCTGCAACGCGCTGCGCACCTCGCAGCTTTTCAATACGCCCAACCTTTCCCGCAGCGCCTATGTCGCGAAGGTCGACCCGAAGAACTGCGTCGCCTGCGGCCGCTGCGTGGAATACTGCCCGGCAGGAGCCGTCAAGCTTGGCCAGAAGCTCTGCACAAAGCACGGCGAACAGACCTACCCCAAGCAGGAGCTTCCGGATGCCAAAAAGTGGGGCCCGGAGAAATGGAACGAGGATTACCGCGACCGCAACCGCATCAACTGCTACCCGACCGGGACCTCGCCCTGCAAGACAGCCTGCCCGGCCCATATAGCCGTTCAGGGCTATCTCAAGAAGGCCGCGGAAGGCAAATACCGTGAGGCTCTCGAGCTTATAAAAAGGGAGAATCCGTTCCCGGCAGTCTGCGGCCGCGTCTGTAACCGCCGCTGCGAGGATGCCTGCACGAGGGGGACGATCGACCAGCCCATCGCAATCGACGCCGTCAAGAAATTCATCGCCGAGCAGGATCTCAAGGCCGAAACCCGTTTTATCCCTGAGGTCAACATCTGCTCCAACGTCCAGGACCACTGGGAGGAGAAGATTGCGATCATCGGCGGCGGCCCCGCAGGCCTCAGCTGCGCCTACTATCTCGCCACCATGGGCTACAAGCCGACCGTGTTCGAGAAGAACGAGGAGCCGGGCGGAATGCTCCGCTACGGCATTCCTTCATATAAACTCGGCAAGGATGTCCTCGCCGCGGAGATTGACGTCATGAAGGAAATCGGCGTCGAGATCCGCACCGGCGTCGAGGTCGGCAAGGATGTGACCATCGAATCCCTCCGCAAGGAAGGCTACAAGGGCTTCTACATCGCCATCGGCTGCCAGGGCGGCCGCCTTCCCGGCATCCCCGGCGAGACTCTTGAAGGCACAGCTACCGCCATCGAGTTCCTCCACGATGCCAACACCGGAAAGAAGAAACTTTCCGGCAAGGTCGTGGTCGTCGGCGGCGGCAACGTCGCTATCGACGCGGCCCGCGTCGCGAAGCGCAGCGGCGCCTCCGAGGTCACGATGCTCTCGCTTGAGACCGAAGATATTATGCCCGCCTCCCTCGAAGAGCGCCGCGAGGCCCGCGAGGACGGGGTAGTCATCAACCCCGGCTGGGGGCCGAAGGAGGTCCTCGGAGAGGGGAGTGTCAGGGGCATCGTTTTCAAGAAGTGCACTTCTGTCTTTGACGAGCAGCACCGTTTCGCCCCGAAATACGACGAGAGCGAACTAATCACCCTCGAGGCCGACCATGTCATATTCGCCATCGGCCAGACGGTCATCCTCAAGGATCTTCTGAAGGACACCAAAGTCGAGTTCTTCCGCGGCGTCTATCCCGTCGCTGACAAGCTCACCTACCAGACCGCCGAAGAGGATATCTTCGTCGGCGGCGACTGCTTCACCGGACCGAAATTCGCCATCGACGCCATCGCGGCAGGCAAGGAGGCCGCGGAGTCGCTCCACCGCTATGTCCAGCACGGCCACATGACTATAGGCCGCAACAGACGCGATTTCATCGAGCTCGACAAGAGCGACATCCTCGTCGAGTCCTACGACAATTCGAGCCGTCAGGAGCCCGGCTGCGAGGAGAACGTGAACCCGTTCCGCGAGTACCACGGCACCCTCACGGAGGAGCAGGTCCGGAAGGAAACGGCCCGCTGCCTCGGCTGCGGCGCATCCGTCGTGGATGAAAATCGCTGCATCGGCTGCGGCGTCTGTACGACAAAATGCGGCTTCGACGCCATCCACCTCCACCGCGTCCACCCTGAGGCGAGCCATTTCGTCAAATCCGAGGACAAGTTCAGCGCCATCCTGCCGTATATGCTCAAACGCACCGGTCGTATACTATTTAAAAAGAAATAATCGAAGAAAGATGGTGTTTGGTTTTCGGAACGTAGCCACCCTCGGCTATTAGAGGGAGGGGCCCATCGAAAGATGGGAGGGGGCGCGAAGCGCCGTGGAGAAAACCAAAC
>CADAXR010000045.1 GCA_902791945.1 uncultured Bacteroidia bacterium | reverse complement strand
CGGCCCACGGGGTGCCGTCAGGCCGCTAAAAATCCCGCTCGTTCAAAAGCGGGACTGCAAAGGTAGAAATCTTTTTTTATTCTGCAAAACTTTTTGAAAAACTTTTTTGAAAATTTATTCTTTCCTTCGGGACAGCCTCACACGGAGTTCCACCGTGCGGAGCCAGTCCTTATAATAATTATTGGAGTTAACCTTTTCGACGGAGAGGTCAGCGTCGGAGTTGTCCGACCAGCGGCGGCAGTTATAGACGACGTCCCAGATGCGGCCTATGCGCCAGGACCGGCAGATACGGATGCCGAGGGCGTAGTCTTCACCGTATTTTGTCGTGGGGAAACCGCCAAGGGCGCGAAGGACGGGGGTAAAGAAGCCGCGGGGTGCGCCGAGGCCGTTGACGCGGAGGGCGTTGTTGCGGCCGTTTTCCTCAGTCCATTCCTTGTGGTCGATGACTCCCGGAGGAAGGGGATTGAGATCGATGTCCGTCATCTGATAGGTGCCGACGACCATGGCGCAGCCTTCACGGCGGAAGGTCTCCACGAACTTTTCGAGAGTGTCAGGTCCGCTGTACATGTCGTCAGAGTCGAGCTGAACGGCATAGCGGCCGCAACGCGGATCGAAGATCGCCGCGTTCCAGTTGCCGCCTATGGCGTGCCAGGAAGTGTCCTGGGCTATATACACAAGGCGCGGGTCGTCGAAGGATTTGATAATATCCACCGTCCCGTCGGTCGAATTGTCATCGACGACAAAGACATTGTAGGGGAACGAGGTCTTCTGCGAAAGTGCGGAGCGGATGGCGTCGCCGACGGTACGCACCCTGTTCTTACAGGGGATAACGACAGACACCTCCACAGGGAAATCCCCTTCAGAAACGTCTATCGAGGAGACCTCGGACGGGGCGATATAAGCTCCGATCGCCTTCAGGTGGGCTGTAACGGC
This sequence comes from uncultured Bacteroidia bacterium, assembly GCA_902791945.1. Taxonomy (GTDB): domain Bacteria; phylum Bacteroidota; class Bacteroidia; order Bacteroidales; family UBA932; genus Cryptobacteroides. Next base: position 15,758 of record CADAXR010000045.1, on the reverse strand, counting down.
CTTTTCCATTTCGACCTGGACCTCCCGGTTACGCGGGTTCACATAGTCGAACTGCTTCTCGCCGGAAGTCCGGAGATCGGTCTCCACTTCGTAGTAGAGAAACTCCCCTATCCTGACAAGGCTGCCGAGCCTCTGCGCCCTCAGGCGGAGGTCGTAGAGGGCGGCGAATGAATAGACCGCGTCCATCGACGAGACGGCTTCCTTGAAAACGGAGCTCCTGTAAAGCAGCACCGAACCAAAGTCGAAATCGTCCCTCAGGGCCCCTTCCTGGCAGTCTATGACAGGCGCGGGAGAGACGACGTCCGCCTTCTTGAAGAAGTGGTCGGCATAGACCATAGCCGCGCCGCTGTCCTCAGCGACGCTTATCATTCTCCGCAGGGCATTGTGGACCAGGGAAAGTCCGGTGTGCTTGATATAAAGAAGCACATACGGCGCCTCAATCTCCGCCGAAAGACGCCTCAGCGTCTCCGTCGCCCCCAGAGGCCCTTCCGCCGCGATAACTTTCCCCACCAGCGGCTCATTCCGCAACGCATCCAGCGTCCCCTCCTCCGCCGGGGAGGTTACAATACAGTCAATGACTTTAACCATAGCGCTTAAATTACTCTGCACGGCCTCACTGCTGGTGGGCGGGACGGAGAAGGTCGAGGACGGTCTTGACGGGATTGAAGGTCGCGGAGGGGACTTCGACGAAAAGGGTGTTCCAGTCGCTCATGGCGCCGTTCCAGAGGCCCGGGAGTTCGAGAGCCTTCAGCTCCCTGCCTTCAAAGCTCTTGGAGGAGATGAAGCCGGCCTCCTCGTCGACGTATTTGAGGAGGTCGAACTTGCGGCCGCGGTAGTCGCGAAGGCAGCAGACAAGGTCTACCGGATTGAAATGGGTAGCGCGTGCAAGGACGCCGGAGGCTTCCGGGTTGATCTGGACGCTCTCGAGAATCTGGAGCGAAGTGGAGCCGTCGCGGCCGGCGATGATGAAGGGGCCGCCGCCGGGCTCGCCCTCGTTGCGGACCATGCCGCAGACGCGGATCGGGCGGTCGAGCTTGGAGCGGAGAATCTCCGCGCGCTCGGCCTCGCTGCGGGTCAGGGGGATCTGGACGCAGAGCTCCCTGTCGAGGAAATCTTCAACCTCGTTGCAGAGAATGTGGAAAGCGTCGGTCCCGGGGTCGAGGGAATCGAAGCGGCGCAGGTAGCCGAAGATGCGGTCGCGAAGCTCCAGGGCCTTCCCCATCAGCACCTTTTTATATAAAGAGGTCTCGGGAAGAAGCCTTTCGCAGGCGACATTGTCTATATTCTTGATGGAGACGAGCTCCTCCTCAACAGCATTGAGGTTATAGATGAGGGCGCCGTGACCCGCGGGGCGGAAGAGAAGGCGGCCTTCCGAAGTGCGGAAGGGGCGGCCGGAAGGGTCGGCGGCGACGGTGTCCGTCGCTTTGTCCTGGAAGGTAAACCTGACGTTGTAGCGCACCCCGTAGCGCTTTTCGAAGGGCTCCTTCACGTCTGCGAGGGCCTTTTCGAAGAGAGGCTTATGCTCCGGAGAGATTGTGACGGTGAGGTTGCAGCTGCCGTCGTCGTTGCGCATATATTCACCGGCTTCCACGAGGTGCTCCGCAAAAGCGGTCCTGGCCTCGGAGGGATAACGGTGGAAAAGGATGACGCCCTTGGGCTTGCTGCCGTAGCCGAGACCCGGCTCGCCGAGGACCTTTGAAAGGACGCTTCTGCGCCAGGCCGGAGAATCGGCCGGGGCGCCGAAGAGGGCTTCCGAATAGAAGGCGAATTTCCCGATGGAGGCGCAAAGCTTCGCTGCCGGAGAATCCGGAGCGATGTCTCCGCCCCCTTCGAGGACGGACAGGCCTGCAAAGATGTCCTTGAACATCCTGGAGGCAGCGCCCGAAGCCGGCACGAACTTGCAGCGGCCGGCTATGGAAGCCTTGCCGTAGTACTCACAGGCCGCCTCGACTTCGCTTTCCGGGAGCACTTTGATGCCGCGTTCAGGAGTTGCGGGGCCTACTATTTTCATCCATGGAAAGCCTTTCCTGAAGGCTTCCAGCTGCCTTTCGACGGCGGCTTTTGACGATCCTCTCTCCTCAATCTGCCTCAGATCTGAATTGGTTAGCATAGCGGAAGTGGTTAAATGTAAAATTCTCTGCGGTATTTGTATTCAGAACGCATCTTCTCGAAATTGCCGGGAGTCATCCTGAACATGAAGTCGTCGGTGAAAATAGGATAATTGTACTGGAACATGGCCGCAATTTCCCCTTGGGTGCGGCCGGTGACGTCGATGGTGATTGCCTTGAGCTCCTCGCGCTCGGCCTCGGGATAGAAATCGGTCAGCTCCCCGATGCCGAAAAACGCCGCGACGGAACGGACCGCGGCGGAGGTCCCGTTCTGCTTGCCCTGATAGGAATAGCCGGCTATGTGGGGCGTCGCTATGTCCACGGCGTCAAGTAGCACGGGATTGACGTCCGGTTCGTTGCACCAGGTGTCGATAATGACGGGACCGAGCTTCGGAAGGTGATGCAGAAGCGCGGCCTCATCGACCACCTCCCCGCGGGAGGAGTTGATGAAAAAGGCGCCGGGCTGCATCATCGAGAAGAAATCTTCTCCGGCCATCCCCCTTGTCGTCTCGTCGAGAGGCGTGTGGATGGTCACGATACGGGAGTGGGAAAGCAGATACTCCATCGAACAGAAGCCTTCAGGGCCTTCCGCGGCCGCCCTTGGCGGGTCGCAGAGGAGCACGTTGAAGCCGAGCTTTCGCGCCGTGTATTCCACTTTGCGTCCCACATGGCCTACCCCGATGATACCGAAAGTGTCTCCGGGCCCGAGGGTAATCGAGCGACGGGACGCCGTCCCGTAGAGCGCCGAGAAAACGTAATCCATAACGCCACCGGAGTTGCAGCCTTCGGCGTTTGTCACCTTGATCCCGCGGGAACGGCAATAGGGGAAATCGATGTTGTCGGTGCCGATGGTCGCTGTCGCGATGATTTTGACGCTGCTGCCGTCGAGAAGGGCGGCGTTGCAGCGCGTCCTGGTGCGGATGATGAGGGCATCCGCGTCTACAAGGTCCTCGGGGCCTATCGCCGGCCCTTCTTTGTACACTACTTCGGCATAAGGTTCGAACACCCCTTCCAGGAAGGGTATGGCGCTGTCACAGACTATTTTCATTTGAGGACTATCTTTTCAACCAGCCCTACGAAGCGGTCCGACCCGGTAAAAAGCGGGTCCTCCTGCAGCAGGGCGTTAATTTTCTCTTTCAAAACATCAGTCTCGTAGCTGAGGCGGCTCCGGAGCACGGAGGAATCGAGGGTCACGTAAAGGGTCCCGCTGCGGAAGTACTGCTTCAGGGTGTGGCCGCCGACGCCGGAAGTTTCTTCCCACGCCTTGAAAATACGGCGGGTATTCATCCCGGAAGTCAGCCTCATCGCCCTCAGGTACGCAGGGACGACGGATGAAAGCGGATCCGGTTTCTTTTTCTCCAGCCTTATGCCGTATTCTTTTTTTATAAACATACTAAGCTTTGGTAAAAACGCCGGCAACGGTGTCGAAATAGGCGCTCTCGTCGGTGATGGAATCGACTATCGGGGAGAGGCGGGACCTGTTGCAGTCGGTGATGAATATCTGGCCGAAATCCTTGCCGGCCACCATTCCTATGAGGTTAGCCGTGCGGGAAGGGTCCAGTTTGTCGAAAACATCGTCGAGAAGAAGGGTCGGCGGATAGCCGTAACTTCCTCTCATTATGTCGTACTGGGCGAATTTGAGGGCTACGAGGAAGGACTTCTGCTGACCTTGCGAGCCGGCGCGGCGGATAGGGTGTCCGTCCATCGTAAACACGAACTCGTCCCTCTGGACGCCGCGTCCCGTGAATCCGAGCACCTTGTCTTTCTCCAGGCCTTCCGCGAAAAGCTCGCGGAGAGAACCTCTGTCAAGGTCCGTCTTATATGAGACCGAGACTTCCTCCCCTCCTCCGGAAATCATCTTGTAGTAGGAAGCGACTATCGGGGAAAGTTCTGTAACAAAACGCCTGCGGGCCTCGGAGACCGGCCCCGCACAGCCTTCGAGGCGCTCGTCGATAACGGAAAGAAGGCCCGGGTCAGGGGCGCCGTCCTTGAGGATGCGGTTGCGTTGGAGAAGGAGGCGGTTGTACTGCTGGAGGGCGCGGAGATACTCTGCGTCCATCTGCGACAGGACGCCATTGACGAAACGCCGCCTCTCCTCGCCGGAGTCGCTGACCAGGGAGATGTCTCCCGGAGAAACCATAACGACCGGCAGCAGCCCGATGTGAGCCGATATCCTTTCATACGGTTTATCGTCGCGGAGCAGCTTTTTCTCACCCGGAGAGACCTTGACCGATATGCGCGTCTCCAGGCCGGAGGGCATCAGATAAGTCCCTGCGATGACGAATCCGTCCGTGCCGTAGCGCACATTGTACCTGTCCTGCACCGGGAAGGCGCTTTTTGTCATGGAAAGATAGTGGACGGCGTCCAGGAGGTTCGTCTTGCCCTCTCCGTTGGAGCCGCAGATGCAGTTGACATTCGGGGAGAAATCGATCTCCTGGAACGCTATGTTACGGAAGTCCTGGACTACTATTTTCTTCAGTATCGGCATAACCCTACAAATTTAAAATCAAGCCGAGAGAAAAACAAATTTATTTGACGGAGCGTCCGCTTTTGCGATTACGCTTATTTTTTATAACTTTGCAGGCTTATTGAAAATAAACTGTAACGCAATATGGCAACTAAAAAAATCAACGAACAGACCCCTCAGCAGAATGTCGCCGAGGCGGTTTCAAAGACTGAAGAATTTCTCGAAGCCAACAAAAAGTGGATCTACGGCTGTCTGACCGCCCTTCTGGTAATCGCAGCTGCCGTCGTGCTCTGGACAAGGTACTACGTCCAGCCCCGCAAGGCTGAAGCCGCGGAGCAGATGTTCCACGCCGAGTGGAACTTCGCGGAAGGCAACTACGACATCGCCCTCAAGGGAGACGACAACTACCCCGGTTTCGAGGAGATCGCCTCCAAGTACGGCAACAAGGCCGGCAAGGCCATCTGGATGTACGCAGGCATCTGCTCCCTCCAGACCGGCGCCTATGAGGACGCCATCGAGTACCTCAAGAAGTACAGCGGCAAGGACAAGATCATGCTCGGCCGCGCACAGGCCGCGATCGGCGACGCCTATGTAGGTCTCGAGAACTATGCAGAGGCTCTCAAGTGGTTCGAAAAGGCCGCCGCGACCTCCGCAAACCCCTTCTCCGCCGGATACCTCCTCAAGGCCGGTGTGACCGCCGAGGAGCTCGGTGACAGCGCCGCCGCGCTTGGCTACTACAAGCAGATCAAGGACGCCTATCCCCAGGCTCCCGAGGCCCGCGACATCGACAAGTACATTTCCCGTATCGAAACAGCCGAATAATCATGGGACGCGCATTTGAATTCCGCAAGGAAAGGAAACTCAAGAGGTGGGGCCACATGGCAAAGGTCTTCACCAAACTCGGAAAGGAGATCACCATCGCCGTCAAGCAGGGCGGTCCCGAAGTGACCGGGAACCCCCGCCTCCGTGCCCTTATCGCCGAGGCGAAGTCAGAGCAGATGCCCAAGGAGAACATAGAGCGCGCCATCAAGAAAGCCACCGAATCCAAGAGCGGAGACTTCAAGGAGCTCATCTATGAAGGCTTCGGCCCCTTCGGCATCGCCTACCTCGTAGAAGCCGCGACTGACAACAACACCCGCACGGTCGCCAACGTCCGCAGCTACTTCACAAAGTGCGGCGGCACCCTCCAGACCAGCGGCTCCGTCGCTTTCATGTTCGATCACAAGTGTGTCTTCCGCATCAAGGAGGACCCCGCGAAGCCTATCGATCTCGACGAGCTTGAGCTCGACCTCATCGACTGCGGCGCGGAGGAAGTCTTCCGCCAGGAAGTCGAGGACGAGGACGAGAACGTGACCTCCGAGATCAACATCTACGGAGAGTACACCTCCTACGGCGCCATCCAGAAGTACATCGAGGACAACGGCTACGAGCTCGTCTCCGGCGGTTTCGAGCAGATCCCCAACGTCGACCTCAAGGATGTCACTCCCGAGCAGAGGGCGACCCTCGACAAGCTCACCGGCCTTCTCGAGGACGACGAGGACGTGACCGCAGTCTACACTACGCTCAAACCCGAAGAGTAGATTTTTTCAAAGGAAAAGGCGTGAGCATTCAGCAGGAAAATATAGCGAAACTCGTTTCCCGCAGGGAAAAGGCCCGCGAGGGCGGCGGAGAGAAAAGGATCGAGGCCCAGCATGCCAAAGGCAAGCTGACGGCGAGAGAGCGTCTTGCGCTGCTTCTCGACGAGGGCTCCTTCGAGGAGTACGACATGTTCGTACAGCACCGCTGCACCGATTTCGGGATGGCATCCCAGCACTTCGACGGAGACGGAGTAGTGACGGGCTGCGGGACGGTTTCCGGCCGTCTGGTCTATGTGTTCGCACAGGATTTCACCGTGACCGGAGGTTCCCTGTCCAAGACAATGTCGGACAAGATCTGCAAGGTGATGGACATGGCTGCAAAGGCCGGCGCCCCCGTCATCGGTCTTAACGACTCGGGCGGAGCGCGTATCCAGGAAGGCATCGACGCCCTCGCCGGCTACGGCGAGATTTTCGAGAGGAATATCCTCTATTCCGGCGTCATCCCCCAGATCAGCGGTATTTTCGGTCCCTGCGCCGGCGGTGCGGTCTATTCCCCCGCCCTGACCGATTTCACCCTCATGGTGAAAGGCACTTCCTACATGTTCCTGACCGGTCCCGGCGTCGTCAAGAGCGTCATCGGGGAGGACGTGACCCAGGAAGAGCTCGGCGGAGCGTCGGTCCACAGCACCAAGAGCGGCGTAGCCCACTTCGCTGCCGCGGACGAAAAGGAAGGGATAGCGACCATAAAGGAGCTCCTCTCCTACCTCCCGCAGAACAATGCCGAAGAAGCGCCCCTAGCGGAATGCACCGACCCCGTCTCGAGGATTGACGAAAGCCTCAACTCCATAATCCCGGACAACCCCAACAAGGCCTACGACATGTACAAGGTCGTCGGCAGCATAGTCGACGGCGGCCGTTTCCTCGAGGTCCACAAGGATTTCGCAAAGAACATAATCGTCGGTTTCGCCCGCATAGGCGGCCGCAGCGTGGGCGTCGTGGCGAACCAGCCGGCTGTCCTCGCCGGAGCGCTGGACATCAACGCCTCCCGCAAGGCCTCCCGCTTCGTGCGTTTCTGCGACGCGTTCAACATCCCCCTGGTAACGCTCGTCGATGTCCCCGGATTCCTCTGCGGTACCCGTCAGGAATACGGCGCAATCATCACCAACGGCGCCAAGCTCCTCTACGCCTACGGAGAGGCGACCGTCCCCAAGGTGACGGTGACTCTCCGCAAGTCCTATGGCGGAGCCCACATCGTCATGAGCTGCAAGCAGCTGCGCGGCGACATCAACTACGCCTGGCCCTCTTCCGAAATCGCGGTGATGGGCGCAGACGGAGCTGTCGGAGTGCTCTATTCCAAGGAGATAAAGGCCGCCGAAGACCCTGCGGAGAAAGCCGCCATCACGGCTCTCAAGAAGAAGGAATACGAGGATCTGTTCTCGAACCCCTACAGGGCCGCCGAGAGAGGCTATATCGACGACGTGATCGAGCCGCGCAACACCAGGTTCCGCGTCGCCCGAGCCCTCGCGCAGCTCGCCTCCAAGAAGCAGGACCTCCCGGCCAAAAAGCACGACAATCTCCCGTTATGAGAAGACTGCTCTCAACGGCCCTCCTTCTCACGGTAACGCTTGCCGCAGCCGCGCAGAACCTCTCCGACCTTATCATATCGGAGGCCTGTGCGGCCAATTTTTCAGGCATCGTCGACGAGAGAGGCCAGCACCGCAGCTGGATTGAAATCACCAACAAGTCGACCGGAACGGTCAACTTCGCCGGATGCTTTATCTCCGACAGCCCGTCCGACCTCAAAAAATACATGATCCCCAAGGGGGACCTTTCCAACAGGCTGGGTTCCAGACAGGTGAGGGTCATCTGGCCTTCCTTCGAGATCATCCCGGGGACGACTCTCTACCTCGTCTCGACCGACGGCAAGACAGTCATCGACACTATTGAGATTCCGGAGGACCTTCCCGCGGACATGTCCGTGAGGAAAGTGGCCCGGGACGTCAGGAGGATAGACTTCAGGACCGATCCCTCCCCCGCCGTCCCCACTCCGGGAGCCATGAACACCGACGGGGACATCGAGTCCGGAAGCGAGAGGGTCGCCCACCACGACCCCCACGGCTGGACCCTCACCCTCACGAGCGTGTCGGTGGTTTTCGGAGCCCTCCTCATCCTGATGATAATTTTCACCATCAGCGGTAACACCTTCTCCGGCAAATACAAGAAGCGCCTCTCAAGGCATTCCGGTCCTTCAGAAGAGGAAGCCGCAGCGATTGCAATGGCCCTTTCGGAGTACAACGGCGGTGAAGACGCGGACATCGCGGCGATAGCCCTCGCCCTCCACCTTTTCTTCTCAGAAGAGGTCCACGACAGCGAAAGCTACCGCATCACCATCACCTCCGCCGTCCCCCGCTGGAGTGACAAAACCCGCAATTTCAGAAAGCCCGTTAAATGACTAAAAGAGAAGAATATGAAAACATACAGTTTTACAATAGGAGGAAAGAAATACGAGGTGGAAATAGCCTCGGTTGAAGGGAAGAAAGCAAGCGTAAGCGTCAACGGGAAGAGCTACGACGTGGAGCTCTCTGAAGAGGCTGCGCCTGCACCTACGGTCGCGGAGGCCCCTGTCGCCGCTCCCGCGCCTGTTGTAAAGGAAACCGCCGCTCCTGCGCCCGCTGCAGTGCCTGCAGGCAAGGAGACCGCAGTGCCTGCACCCATGCAGGGCACCGTGGTGGAGGTGAAGGTATCCGAAGGGCAGGCCGTGAAGAGCGGGGACACCGTAATCGTAATCGAATCGATGAAGATGGAGGTGGAGATAGCCTCGACCGCCGACGGCGTCGTCAAGGCCGTCAAGGTCTCGAAGGGAGACCAGCTGGAAGAAGGCCAGACAGTAGTTATAGTTGCCTGACATGTCACAGATACTCGACTCACTCCAGCAATTCTGGCAGTTCACGGGGTTCGCCAACTGTACGTGGGGGAACATCGTGATGATACTCATCGGCGTATTCTTCATCACGATGGGTATAGTCAAGGAGTGGGAACCGCTGCTTCTCGTTCCTATCGGCTTCGGCATGATCGTCGGAAACATCCCGATGTTCCCGGGCCTCAACATAGGCATCTACGAAGACGGATCGGTGCTCAATATCCTGTATCAGGGAGTGAAGCAGGGGTGGTACCCGCCGCTCATATTCCTCGGAATAGGCGCGATGACGGACTTCTCGGCCCTCATATCGCAGCCGCGGCTGATCCTGATCGGGGCGGCCGCGCAGATGGGCATTTTCGGAGCGTATCTGCTGGCTCTCGCCTGCGGATTTGCGCCTAATGAAGCCGGCGCCATCGGCATCATCGGCGGCGCTGACGGTCCTACCGCCATATTCCTTTCGTCCAAGCTGGCACCGGACCTTATGGGCGCGATTGCGGTCTCGGCCTATTCATATATGGCCCTTGTACCCGTGATCCAGAGGCCGATCATGCTCGCACTGACGACGAAAAAGGAGAGGCTCATAAAGATGCCCAAGCCGCGCGAAGTGTCCCGCCGGGAGAAAATCATTTTCCCCATCGTGGGCTTCCTCATGACGGCTTTCATAGTCCCTTCGGGCCTTCCGCTCCTCGGGATGCTGTTCTTCGGAAACCTCCTCAAGGAAAGCGGAGTGACAAAAAGGCTCGCGAACACCGCCAGCAGTTCCCTTATCGACATCGTGACGACCCTCATCGGCCTCACCGTCGGAGCCTCCACCCAGGCCGACAAGTTCCTCTCCGGGAAGTCCCTTATGATCTTCGGCCTCGGCCTGCTGTCCTTCGTGATTGCAACGGCTTCCGGAGTCCTTTTCGTGAAGATAATCAACCTCTTCATCAAGAATCCGGAGAAGAAAATCAATCCTCTCATCGGGAACGCAGGAGTCTCCGCGGTGCCTGACAGCGCCCGCGTGAGCGAGGTCGTCGGCCGCGAGACGGATCCTTCCAACCACCTGCTGATGAACGCGATGGCGCCGAACGTCGCCGGAGTCATAGGCTCCGCCGTCGCGGCAGGTATCCTTCTCGGATTCCTCGGTTAGAGATTTCTCAGAATTTCAGTGATGTTGCGGGTCTTGCCCATCGTGTAGAGGTGGACGGCCCCGACGCCGTGGGCCGCGAGGTCCCGGCACTGGGCTGTGCACCACTCGGTGCCGACGCAGTAGACTGCCTCCTTCGGATCGCTTCCGAGGGAGGCTTTTCTTACCTCCGAGGCGAGTTCCTGCGGTATGTCGATCGAGAATGTCTGCGGAAGGAGTTCGGTCTGGCGGATGGACGAGAGAGGCTTCAGGCCGGGGATGATGGGGACCGTGATTCCGGCAGCGCGGCATTTTTCGACAAAACGGTAGAATACGGAGTTGTCGAAAAACATCTGGGTGATGATGTAATCGGCCCCGGCGTCAACCTTGCGGCGGAGATTCCGGATGTCATCCTCCAGGTTGGCGGCCTCGAAATGCTTCTCGGGATAGCCTCCTACGCCGATACGGAATCCTCCGCGGCGACGGACGGCGGCGACGAGTTCGTCGGCGTGGGCATACCCTCCGGGAGTCGGGCTGAAGCGCCTCTCCCCTGCCACCGAATCGCCCCGCAGAGCCATCACTTCGCTGACACCGAGCTTCCCGAACGAGTCGAGAAGGGAGTCTATGTCGGCCGCAGTGTTTCCTCCGCAGATGAGATGCGGCACCATATTGACGTCGAATTTCGACAAAATGGCGGCACAGACGTCGGCGGGCGAAAGGCGGCTTTTCGAAAGTCGTCTCTCAAAAGAGCCGTCCGGGAGAGGGACGAATTCGTACTCGTCGCGGTGACAGGTCACGTTGATCGCGGACGGGGCGAACTCCACGAGGGAGCCGACGACTTTCAGCAGTTCTTCGATGCTGATGCCGGTAAGAGGCGGAACTATTTCGAAGGAAACTCTCATCGGGAGGCAAAAATAAGAAGAATTTTCTATTTTTGTATTTGATACATTTTTGAACGACCATGGACAAGATTGCCATCTACTGCTCAGCGAGCGACGACTCCCCCCGCAAATATCACGATTCCGCAAAGATCCTTGTCGAAGGACTGTGCCGCAAGGGCTACGCCGTAGTCTCCGGCGGCTCCTGGCGCGGGGTCATGGGAGCGGTCTCGGACGCCGCGGACGAGGCCGGAGGATACCACAAGGGAGTCCTGCCCCGTTTCCTCGCTCCTTATATATATGAAAAGCTCTCCGAGACGGTGTGGACCGACACGATGTCGGAAAGGAAGGAGCACATGAGGCTCGACACGGTGGCCTCGATTGCACTCCCCGGCGGGATAGGCACCCTCGACGAGCTAATAGAGACGATGGTACTCATAAAGCTCGGCCAGTACTCCGGCCGGCTCTACGCCCTCAACCAGGACGGCTTCTACGAGCCGTTCCGGAAGCTTCTGGAGCATTATGCCTCCGAGGGCATGATGACGAAAGAGGACGTATCCCTCGTCCGCATTGTAGACACCCCTGAAGAGATTCTCAAAGATTTCTGATGTTCTCTTCCGGGAGAATACTGGTGCTCGACGGCGCCATGGGGACGATGATCCAGAGATCAGGATTCACCGGCGACAACGAGAGCCTCAACCTCTCAAACCCGGATCTTATCGAAGGCATCCACAGGGCCTACATCGAGGCCGGCGCCGACATCATAGAGACCAATACTTTCGGAGCCAACCGCCTTTCGCAGGGCGAATACTCTCTGGCTGGCGCCGCGCGGGAGATGGCCCTCGAAGGGGCTCGTATTGCGCGCCGTGCCGCCTCTTCTGCGCCCCGGAAGATCCTTATCGCAGGCTCCGTGGGGCCGACTCCGAAATCGCTTTCCCTTGCCGTGGACGCCTCAGACCCTTCCCGGAGGGAGGTCTCCTTCGACGAGATGGTGTCAGTATATGACGAGCAGATAGGGGCGCTTCTCGAAGGAGGAGTAGACCTTATCCTCATCGAGACCTGTTTCGATGCGCTGAACGCCAAGGCGGCCCTGTATGCGCTCTCAAAACTGTCGCCGGGTTTCCCGGCAGCCGTTTCGGTGTCCCTCAGCGGAGGCCGTACCCTTACCGGCCAGAGCATAGAGGCCTTCTACACAGCCGTAAGCCATTATCCGCTCGCCGCCTTCGGGCTCAACTGCTCTATGGGAGCAGCGGATATGCTGCCGCTTCTGAAGGAAGTGTCGCGCTTTGCGGAGTGCCCCGTCATATGCTTCCCCAACGCCGGACTCCCCAATGAGTCCGGAGGATATGACGAGACTCCGGCCCATATGGCGGAAGCCGTCAGGAAAATGGCCTCGGAGGGGCTTGTCAACATCGTCGGCGGATGCTGCGGAACGACCCCGGAGCACATAGAGGCCATAGCGGAGGCGGTAAAAGGCCTGCCGGGCCGCACCCTGCCGGAGCCCGGGCGTAAACTCATGGTCAGCGGCCTCGAGAGTGTCACCGTGGACAAATCCCTCAATTTCACCCTAATAGGAGAGAGGACCAATGTAGCGGGCTCGAGGCGATTCCGTCGTCTGATTTCTGAAGGAGCCTACGGAGAGGCGCTTGAGATCGCAGCGGAGCAGATTTCCGCCGGGGCGTCCATAATAGACGTCAATTTCGACGACGCGATGCTGTCTCCTTCCGTCGAGATGGAGAGGTTCACAAGGCTCATTTCAGGAGAGCCCTCCGTGGCCAGGGCCGCGCTGATGATAGATTCATCCCACTGGGAGGCCGTTCTGGCCGGACTGAAAAACTCCCAGGGCAAATGTATAGTCAATTCGATATCCCTCGCCGTCGGGGAGGAGGAATTTCTCCGCCGGGCCATGGAAATCCATTCGCTCGGAGCGGCGATGGTCGTAATGGCCTTCGACGAGAAAGGACAGGCCACAGATTATCAGCGAAAAATCTCCATCTGTGAAAGGGCATACCGCCTGCTGACAGGGGCGGGCATTCCTCCGCAGGACATCATTTTTGACTGCAATATCCTTTCCGTCGGCACCGGGATGAGGGAGCACGCGCGCTACGCCGTGGATTTCATAGAGGCGGTGCGATGGATAAAGAATAGCCTGCCCGGAGCCCGCACCTCCGGCGGCGTATCCAACCTTTCATTCGCGTTCAGGGGGAACCCCGCGGTCCGCGAGGCCATGCACTCGGCGTTTCTCTACCACGCCATCAGGGCCGGCCTCGACATGGCGATCGTCAACCCCTCCATGCTCGAAATCTATGAGAATATCCCTCCGGACCTTCTGGAAGCGGTGGAAGACGTTATCTTCGACCGTCGGGAAGACGCCGCCGACCGCCTCGCGGCCATGTCGTCAGAAGTGCCTGGCAGCGGTCATTCCGTCGGCGGTAGTCCGGTTGCCGGAAGGCAGGCTTCTGCTGCCGGTGCTTCTGCAGGCTATGCTGCCGCGAGTGCTCCTGCCGGCTCTGCCGTAGGGGCGACCACTGCTGCTTCCGCCGAGAGCGTTTCTCCAGATGAGCGGCTGAGCGCGCTTCTGGTTAAGGGCTCATCTGCAGGCCTGGAGGAGGCCGTGCTGGAGTGTTACGCCCGCCTCGGGAGCGCAGTCGCGGTCATCGAGGGGCCTCTGATGAAGGGGATGGAAAAAGTCGGAGAGCTGTTCGGGGCCGGGAAGATGTTCCTGCCACAGGTTGTGAAGTCGGCAAGGGTGATGAAGGAAGCCGTGGCCGTGCTGGATCCCTATATGAAGGCCGGTGAAGAGGATGGGGCAAGGCCTGTCGTCGTCATAGCGACCGTCAAGGGCGACGTCCACGACATCGGCAAGAACATCACTGCGACGGTACTCACCTGCAATGGTTTCGAGGTGGTCGATCTCGGCGTCATGGTGGATACGGCGACCATCCTCGACGAGGCCGCTTGCAGGAATGCAGCCATCATCGCCGTCAGCGGACTGATAACCCCGTCGCTCGTCCGCATGGAGGAAATATGCCGCGAGATGACATCGAGGGGCATGACCATACCACTTTTCGTCGGCGGCGCGACCACTTCGGCGCTCCACACCGCCGTCAAACTCGCCCCCCTGTACGCCCACGTCTTCCACGGCGCCGACGCCTCCGCTTCCGCCGTGATGGCAAAGCGCATCCTCTCGGACCGTGAAGCCTTCGAAACCGCTCAGCACGCCGCCCAGGAGCAGCTCCGCGCCCTCCACTTCCAATCCTCCTCCCGCCGCCAGGCCGCTGCCCCCGGCCAGTCCGCCATTTCTACCCCTGGTCAGCCCGCCGTCTCCAGCGAACCCAGCCCGCCCGCAGCACCCGCCACCGAGTCTGACCAAGCCGCCATTTCCGCCCACGGTCAGCCCGCAGCACCCGCCACCGAGGCCGGGCAGACCGCAACCACCGCCGAGGCCCGTCAGGCACGTCCCTGCTGCCACCTTCCCGCCGCGACCTTCAGGAGCGGGCTTTTCGCCATCGACGCCGCAGAAGCCGCGAAGCGCTTCGACGACCACATGTTCCTCGCAATCTGGGGTATACGCTACGGCAAAGCCGACCTCAACTCCCCCGCCGTCAGGGAGACCCTCGCCGAGTGCCACGCCACCCTCGACAGGATGCTCCTCCGGGACGAGGTGGAGATACTCTGCTCCACCCGGTTCTTCGACGCCTCCTCCCGCCCCGCTGATGGCCCAGCCGCACACGACACCTACTCCCGCCCCGCCGACACCGTCCTCAACAACGCTGCCCTCAACTACACCGCTCTCAACGAAACTGCCCGTCCCGCTGATAGCGCAGCGGCACGCGACGTCCTCCCCCTCCCCACCGACGGCATCGACTTCATCGATGGCTACGACCCTTGTGCCGAATTCCCCGTCATTTCTCTCCCTTTTCTCCGCCAGGGATCATCTCTGGCAGATTTTATCGCCCCGGCGCCCTCTGGGAAGCGCAGCCCCTTCGGCATGTTCGCCCTAAGCGTCCGCCGCAAAGGGCACAAGACTGGCTGCGACTGCGAGGCCTGCAAGGGCGACGGCCTCCTGGAAAGGACCATACGGATGGTCCTCGCCGAAGCCGCATCATGCCTTCTCGACGAGATGATTCTCGCCTCTATCCCCAAAGACGCCTCCAGCCACTTACGGCCCTATCCTACAACATTCAGCGCCGCATCATCTACAGCACTCAAGGTTATTAAACCGGCGGCAGGATATGCCTCCTGCCCCGACCACAGCCTGAAGAAGGACATCCTCGCCCTTCTCCCCTCCTCGGAGCGCCTCGGGATCACCCTCACCGACAGCTACGCCATGTCCCCGGAAGCCTCCATCTGCGGTTTCATCTTCCTCCACCCGGACGCTTCCTATCCCGAAATCCGCTCCGTCCCCGCCGACATCCTTGAAAGGTACGCCACTCTCCGCGGCTTTACCCCCGACGAATCCCACCGCCTCCTCTCCCATCTCCTGTAGCCTCCACCACCCCGGCCCAAGAACGCAGGAAGAGGCGTGAAGCTCAAGTGAGCGTGGAGTGTAAGGGGTTGATACAGAGGCTACAACCAGAAGTCAATCCCCGCATTTTTCGCTTGAATTCAAATTGTAAATGCAACTGATATAAAAGTGATTGAATAGTAAGTTAAAAGAAAAAAGGAGACAAGTTTTAGGGCTTGTCTCCAACGGAAAA
>CADAXR010000044.1 GCA_902791945.1 uncultured Bacteroidia bacterium | reverse complement strand
CGAAAACGTCTCGACTCACCTTGAGAGAGGGGAAAAACCGAAAGAGGCCGCCGTCCACGGCACCGCTGAGGTCGGTATCTCCGTCATCGCTTCGACCCTCACGATGCTCTGCGTCTTCCTCCCGCTGACCATGATCAGCGGTATGGCCGGCATCATGTTCAAGCAGCTCGGCTGGATCGTCAGCATCATCATGATCGTCTCCACGACGGCGGCGCTGACCCTTGTCCCGATGCTCTGCTCCATAATGCTTTCCAACAAGCCCAAGACAGGTCAACAGGTTCCTCGACTGGCTTTCGAGCGGTTACGGACGGTTTATCGCCTGGTGCATGAAGCACAAGCTCATAGTCCTTACGAGCGCTCTTGCCGTGTTCGTCCTTGTGATGGCCCTCCTGTGGCCCCGGATCAAGACCGAGTACTTCCCGAAGGCAGACCAGGGACGTCTCTCGATTACCGTCGAGCTTCCTATCGGTACCGCCCAGAGCGTGACCGCCGACGTCGCCGACAGGATCTACCGCAAGATAGCGGCGGACGTGCCGGAGATCAAGGTCCTCAACTACCGCTACGGCCAGGCCGACACCGACAACGCCTTCGCCTCGATGCAGGCCAACGGTGCCTATCTCATATCCATGAACGTCAACCTCGGCAGCATGGAGAACCGCGAAAGGTCGGTCTTCGAAATTGCCGACATCATCCGTAAGGACCTCGCCACCTTCCCTGAAATCAGGAAGGCGACCGTCACCGAAGGCGGCGGCGGAATGGGCGGCGCGACGACCGTCACCGTCGAGGTCTACGGCTACGACTTCGACACTACGGAGGGCGTCGCAAAGACCCTCAGGGACAAGATGTTCGCCGACCCGAGCTTCACCCAGGTCAACATCAGCCGCGACCAGTACACCCCTGAATACCAGGTAGACTTCGACCGCGAAAAACTAGCCCTCAACGGGCTCTCCTCCACAACCGCGGCCGCGGCCTTCAGCGCGGCGATGAACGGCTCAGTGGGCTCGTTCTTCCGCGAGGACGGCGACGAGTACAACATCCGCGTCCGTTACGCCCCCGAGTTCAGGACGAGCATCGAGGACATCGAAAATATCATGGTCTATAACCCTGCGGGACGCGGGGTCAGGATGAAGGAACTCGGCGATGTCGTCGAATCGAAGGTTCCTCCGACGATCGAAAGGAAGAACCGCTCCAGGCTCGTCACCGTGACCGGCATCGTCTCGAGGGACCACGCCCTCAGCGACGCAGTCGCGGCCTGCCAGAAGATCATGGACGAGACTGAGATCCCTTCGGAGATCACTCCCGTCATCGGCGGCGACTATGAGGACCAGCAGGACATGTTCTCCGACATGCTCCTTCTCGTCGCCCTCATAATCATCCTCGTCTATATGGTGATGGCCTCGCAGTTCGAGTCCTTCCTCGGGCCGTTCGTCATCATGTTCTCCATCCCATTCGCCTTCGTCGGCGTCGTCCTCGGTCTCTGGACGACCGGGACGGCCCTCGGCGTCATGGGTATGGTCGGTATCATCATCCTCCTCGGTATAGTCGTCAAGAACGGTATCGTGCTCATCGACTACACCATCCTCTGCCAGGAAAGGGGCATAGGCATCAGGGAATCCTCGGTGACGGCCGCGAAGAGCCGTCTGAGGCCTATCCTCATGACGACTCTCACCACCGTCCTCGGTATGCTCCCGATGGCCCTCGGCCGCGGCGAAGGTTCCGAAATGTGGCGTTCGCTCGGTATGGTGGTCTGCTGGGGTCTTTCCATATCTACCGTCATCACCCTCGTCATCATCCCGACCCTCTACTGCGGCCTCACGGAAATGAGAGAAAAACGCGCCGCGAAGAAGGCGGCAAAAGCAAAAGCGTAATATGAAAGCCATTTTCATTGCATACAACCAGGCCTACAATCAGGAGATTGCAGAGCTTCTGGAGGCCAATGGCCAGAGGGGTTACACCGTCTGGGAAGAGATCGGCGGACGCGGCAGCGTCGACGGCGAACCCCACCTCGGCAACCACGCCTGGCCGACCCAGAACCACGCCATCCTCTCCGCCGTCGAAGACGACCTCGTCCCCGGCATCATGGAGGCCCTCCGCAAGAAGGACCGCGACTTCAAGGACCTGGGACTGAGAGCCTACACCTGGGCGATCGAAGAAGCCCTTTAGAAAAATTTATTATCTTTGCGAAGCGGGGCACAAGAGCCCCCACAAACAACTATGCTCAAGATCATCACAGAGAATAACTTCTCGGAAATAACCGCTGGTGACGGCCTCGTCATCATCGATTTCTGGGCCACCTGGTGCGGCCCCTGCAGGATGCTTTCCCCGATAGTTGACGAACTCGCCGAAGAGCTCGCCGGCAAAGTCACCGTCGCCAAGTGCAACGTCGACGACTGCCCCGACATCGCCGCCAATTTCGGCATCCGCAACATCCCTACCCTCATCTTCCTCAAGGACGGAAAGATGGTGGAAAGGAGCGTCGGAGTAAAGTCCAAGGAAGAACTCCTTGAGATTGTCAACCAGCTCGCTTAAGTCATGAAAAAGATCATTATCGTCCTCGCCGCGCTGGCACTCATGGTCCCGGCTTCGGCGCAGGGCCTCAAACTTGCCGACGGCATCCACTACGGAGTCGTGGGCGGCTTCACGTCTTCAGGCACCAATATCAAGGACTTCAGCCCGAAGCACATCGCCCTCTACCACGCAGGCATCACCGCCAAGTTCAACCTCGGCATCGGTTTCGCCATCCAGCCTTCCCTGATCTACCAGGTCAAGGGCGTGAAACTCTCCGACATGCAGCTCGGCGATGAATTCGTCCACCAGTTCGACTACAAGCTCGGCTACCTCGAGCTCCCCGTCAACATCCAGTGGGGTCCGGACCTCATGGCCTTCCGCCCCTATGCTTTCGTGGAACCCTTTATCGGCTACGCCGTCAACAACGACCTCATCGAGAAAATCAAGACCGAGGATCCCACGGACCTCAACCAAGAGAAGGTCAAGAACGGATGGAAGGAGTACGGACTCAAGAGGTTCGAGTACGGTCTCGGCCTCGGCGCCGGCTTCGAGTTCTGGAGGATCCAGCTCTCCGCCCAGTGGTTCTGGAACTTCGGAAACCTCTACGACAACGACACCGAAAGAGTAGACGGCAACAGGATCGCCCAGAACATCAGGCACGCCTTCACCGAGAAGAAGAACTTCCAGGGCGTGAAAGTATCCCTCGCAATCCTCTTCTAGAAGGTGGATACCCCGGCGGTCAGAGATTTCCTCAAACAGGGACTTGAAAGGGTGAACACATTGATGTCCACCCTTTTAAGCAGTGACGTACGCCTCCTCGAGTCGATCAACTCCTCAGTCCTTCAGGGCGGAGGCAAGATGGTGCGACCGATGCTGGCGCTGCTTTCCGCCGGCGCCTGCGGGCACCGGGACGACGAAGAAGCCGTCAAGGTAGGAGCCATAGTGGAGCTTCTCCACAACGCCACCCTTCTCCACGACGACGTCGTGGACGGAAGCCACGAAAGAAGGGGGGCGCCGACGGTCTTTTCGGTCCTCGGCGGCGGTCCGGCCGTCCTTCTCGGCGACTACTGGCTTTCGAAGGCCGTCGGCGCCGTTCTCTCGACGAAAAAGGACCCGGAAGCCCTCATTAGGATTTTCGCCGCCACTATTTCGAACCTTGCCACCGGAGAGCTTCTCCAGATGGAAAAAGCCGGCACCTGCGACACTTCCGAAGAGGATTACCTCAGGATAATCTACTGCAAGACGGCCTCGCTTTTCGAAGCGGCGGCGCGGTCGGCGGCGGTTGCCGTAGGCGCCCCGGAGCCGTTCACGGAAGCCCTTACGCGCTACGGCGCGGCCGTCGGCTACGCTTTCCAGATCAAGGACGACATCCTCGACTACGACGGCGACTCAATCGGCAAGCCGGTGGGGATAGACCTCGCGGAGAAGAAAATCACCCTCCCCCTTCTCGGAGTGCTCGCCGGCGCTCCGGACGAGGAGGAGATAAGGGGTCTTGTCCGCAACATCGACGCCCGCCCGGAGAATGCGGACGACGTGAGAGAGATCGTCGCAAGGCGCGGAGGCATAGCCTATGCCGAAAAAAAGCTGTCTTCCTTCGTTGAAAGTGCGGTGGATGCCCTCTCTCCCCTTCCGGAAACGGAAGAAAAATCGTATCTTGCAGACCTTGCCCATTATATTGCAGGACGGGACAAATGAGATTCAGCGACATAAGAGGATGCAGCGCCCTCGCGGACGCCCTTGCCGGGATGGTCGACAGCGGCAGGGTGCCCCACGCCATAATGTTCCACGAGGACGACGGCGGTGGAGGCATTCCCCTTGTCCTCGCCTTCCTGCAGTACCTCTACTGCCAGGACCGCCGCCGCGGAGATTCCTGCGGTGAGTGTCCCGAGTGCAACAAGATCGGCAAGCTCATCCACCCTGACGTCCATTTCATCTTCCCCGTCGCCGGCAAGGACCTCGCGTCCAAATACATGGAAGAATGGAGGGGACTTGTCAAGGAGAACCCGTGGTTCCGCGAGAGCGACCTCGACTCCGCCCTCGGCATCGAAGGCAAGCAGGGGATCATCTCGGTGGCCGAGTCGAGAGGCATCATCGACGCCCTCTCGCTTTCGGCGGTGCAGGGAGGATGGCGGAGCATAGTCATCTACCTTCCCGAGAAGATGAACCAGCAGGCCGCCAACGCCCTCCTCAAAAACCTTGAGGAGCCCTCCGAAAGCACCGTATTCCTCCTCGTAACCCACTCTCCGGAGTCGGTGATGACGACAATCTACTCTCGTTGCCTCCATATGAGGATTCCTCCCCTTTCCGAGGAGGATTTCCTGGCGGTTCACCCGGAGAAGAGTCCGGACTACAACGCCTTCAGCGACCTCTTCCACGACATAGTCGTCGCGATAGAGACCCGCGACCTCACTTCCGCCATCGAGGCCGGCGAAGCAATGGCGGCGCTCCCTTCGAGGGAGAAGCAGAAAAACTTCTGCCGTGCGGCCGGAGAGTCGCTGCGGCGGATTTTCCTCCTCCAGCAGGGCCTCGGGAGCATTGCCCGCATCCCCGAAGACGAGATGGATTTCTACAGGGACGCCGCGGCGAAGCTCCCGAAGAAATTCCCCCGCATCGCCCTCACCCACTTTGACAGGGCGTCAAAGCTGGTAGGATCAAACGTAAACCAGAAAATACTTTTCTCCGACCTGGTAAACAGGTTATACTCGATATAAAGATGGAAACACCCGATAACGAAAATATAAAATTTGACTGCTTCAGGGGCTGTACCGTGGTTGAAGGGGACGACGGGGTTCCGGAGTGCACCTACCGCCAGGGATGCTGCAAGCTCGAGGTTTACGACTACCTCAAGGGCATCCCGAGCGAGCAGTGCCGCGACATCTTCGAGGTCCGCTTCAAGAACACGCGGAAGGGCTTCTACCGCAACACCTCAGGCCAAAGCATCAAGACCGGAGACATAGTGATAGTGGAGGCACAGACCGGCCACGATCTCGGCATCGTGACTCTCGAGGGACCGCTCATCCTCCGCCAGATGAAGGCTAAGGGCGTGGACCCCGAGACCGACGATCTGAAGCGAATCTACCGCAAGGCGCGCCCCTTCGACATAGGCCGCTGGCAGGAAGCCATAGCCCGCGAGCAGGAGACAATGATACGCGCCCGCGAACTGGCGGCCGACCTCGGTCTCGAGATGAAAATCGGCGACGTGGAGTTCCAGGGCGACGGCACCAAAGCCATCTTCTACTACATCGCGGACGGCAGGGTCGATTTCCGCCAGCTTATCAAGGATTTCGCGGAAGAGTTCCACATCAGGATCGAGATGAAGCAGATCGGCGCACGGCAGGAGGCCGGCCTCATCGGCGGCCTCGGCGTCTGCGGACGCGAGCTCTGCTGCGCCAACTACATCACCGCCTTCAAGTCCATCACGACAGGCGCCGCCCGCATCCAGGACCTTTCCCTGAACCCGCAGAAGCTCGCAGGCCAGTGCGGCAAGCTCAAGTGCTGCCTCAACTATGAGGTCGACAGCTACAACGACGCCCGTTCCAGAATCCCGCGCGTCAGCGAACCCCTCGAGTTCGAGGACGGCCAGGCCTGGCTCGTCAAGACCGACATCCTCCGAGAGACCCTCTATTTTTCCTACGAAAAGGGCTCGATGACCAATATGTATCCTCTCTCGGTCGAAGAGGTCAAGGAGATACAGGCGATGAACCGCGCCGGCGAAAAGCCGGAGTCGCTCATCCCCGACCAGGTGCCGGAAGCTCCGGAATTCGTGACCGCGGTGGGCGACGACAGCATTTCCCGTTTCGACGAGATCAAACGCGGACGCCGCAAAAAACGCCACAAAAGGAAGAACTCCAATGCGGAGGCTTAGCCTGGTCATACTGTTTTCCGCCGTTCTCCTTGCCGCCTGCTCGGCCCCGAAGGGCCGGGAGCAGTTCGTCAGGGGGATGGGCCCGTGGACTTTCTCCGTCGAGCTGGACAGCCTCACGAAAAGCGACTTCTTCTTCTACACCCGCCGCGACGGCTCACCGGCGAGAAGGTCGAAAGTCGCCGAGCTTCCTCTGGACGTCGAGTGGATTTCGCCCGCGTCGGACACTCTCCGCGAGACGGTCTATCTCCCGCTCGAAGCCAGGAGCTCGTTCTACTCCTCCGAATCGTCGGTACCCTACAGGGAAGGCGTGGTGCCTCCGCTTTCCGGGACGTGGACCATCGTGGTCACGCCCCACGACAGCGTAACCGTCCGCGGACTCCGCGGCCTCGGCCTTGCGATAAAATACCTTAAGTGAGATGGGCCACGACAAACTGAGAAAATTCGCCGAGAACGAGACTTTCGCGTGCCTCAAGCAGCCCTCTTCCGCAGAGGTGCTGCTCCGCACCGGCGAGCCCGGCCTTCACCTTCGCGACCACGCCCTCAAGGGGCGCTGGGGCGCAGATGTTTTCGGTAACGCCAATCCCATAGTACTCGAGCTCGGCTGCGGCAAAGGCGACTACACTGTCGCCCTCGCCGGCCGCTTCCCGGAGAAGAATTTCATCGGCGTGGACATCAAGGGCGCCCGCCTCTGGAAAGGCGCCAAATATGTGACCGAGAATGCCGTCACGAATGCAGCCTTCCTGAGGACAAGGGTAGAGTTTCTCGAGGCGTTCTTCGCACCGGGCGAAATCTCCGAGATATGGCTCACTTTCTCGGACCCCCAGCTGAAAAGCCCCTCCGGGAGGCTCTCCGCCCCCGGATTCATCCGCCGCTACCGCAAGTTCCTCGCTCCAGGAGGGGTTATACACCTCAAGACCGACAGCCGATTTCTCCACGAATACACCAAAGCCGTCGTGAACGCCTCCGGATATAAGACACTCAACTCTTCCATAGATATTTACGGCAGCACGGAAACCCTTCCGGATGTCGTGACCTCCATCCAGACCTTCTACGAGAAAATGTTTCTCGCAGAAGGCTATCCCATAACCTATCTCGCATTTACCCCCGACGGAGAGCCCGCCGAGCCTTCCTTCGACGAAAAGTTCTGGAAAGAGGCCGAAGGCGGCCGCCGCTCCTTCTCCCACGCCCCGCACAAAAAGCCATGAAATGTAATCCCGCACCGCTCCCGGAGCCTGAAATCATAGACGTAGAAGCCATCTTCCGCGACTGGAAGGCTGGCAGGATCGAGATGGTCGTGGTCCTCGGGCCGACCGCATCCGGCAAGACACGCTACGCGGTGGACCTTTGCCGGCAGTTCAACGCCCTCGCGGGCGAAAGCGTCGCGGAGATCATATCCGCCGACTCCCGCCAGGTCTACCGCGGGATGGACATCGGGACCGGAAAGGACCTTGAGGAATACGGGGAGATTCCCTATCACATGATAGACATCGCTGACGCCGGCGAGCGCTACGACCTCTACAGCTACCAGGCCGATTTCGAAAAAGTCTTCAGCGAAATGAGCACCCGCGGCGCCCTTCCGGTCGTCTGCGGAGGCACGGGGCTCTATATCCAGGCCGTCACATCGGCCTATGAGCTTTCTTCAGTCCCGCCGAATCCGGAGCTCAGGGCGGAGCTCGAGGAGGCCGACATCGAGGAGCTCCGCGAGGCCCTTCTCGAGAGGCGCGACGCGGACCGCGAGACGCTCCTTTCGAAGCGCCGCCTCATCCGTGCCCTCGAAATAGCCTTCTACGAGGCCGAGCACCCCGTCGAAAAGACCTCCTACAGGGCCAAGAACGCCTATTTCATAGGGACATTGGTGACCGTCGAGGAAAGGAACGCCCGCATCGACGCCCGCCTTCGCGAGCGTCTTGAGAACGGACTTATAGAAGAGGTAAAAGGCCTGCTGGAGAGCGGCGTACGCCCCGAGAGCCTGATCAACTACGGCCTTGAGTACAAGTTCGTCACCCAGCACGTCCTCGGGGTCATCGACTTCGACACGATGTTCACCCTGCTATCGACCGCAATCCACCAGTTCGCCAAACGCCAGATGACCTTCTTCCGCGGCATGGAAGCCAAAGGCACCATCATCCACTGGACCGTCCCCCCGGCGAAATAAGTTCATTGTTTCCAATGATTTCCAAGAATTCCGATGGGGAAACAACAATTGATGTCTTTGGGAAATGTCTGATATTGCCAGTAATGAGGTAAGCCCCATCTTTAGATAAAACAACCTCATAGAACACTGCATCCTTTGGATCCGGAAAGACTTCGTTTGATTTTGTCCTTTCCATCATTATTCCAATCTTTGCGATGGCTTCCAGTATTATATCTACTTGCTCTGATGGTAATTGTAGTTTGGGACGATGAAGAACCTCTGTGTATTCCTCGAGGATTTCATCGTTATATAACGGTACAATACAACCTTCAAGAAGGTAGTTTCTTACGATAACAGTACTGGAGTCCAGGTGCTTAGAAAGAAGAGCCGATACTAAAACATTTGTATCGATTACTGCAAAAATCATTATTTACCCTCACGTGACAGCCTGATCTCCTCGTCGATTTCCTCCGAGGTAAGGCCGGGGATCTCGCCGCCCTCCACTTTGGAGCGAATCTCATCAAAGGCGACCTTGCCTTTGTCGGCTACATCCTCTATTGCCGGAGCCTCTATTACAAACGGAATCCGGCGCTTTCTCACAACTGTGCGGGCAAAGATGTTGAATGCGGTATTTGTGCTCATACCAAACTCGCTGCAAAGTGCATCGAATTGCACCTTGAGGTCTTGGTCCAAGCGAATCGTCATTGCCGTCTGTGCCATAGCTCTATTATTATAACGGCACAAAGATAACCATAATGATTATATTTTGCAATCATTACGACATCTTTTTATAAAAATGCCTTCATCCAGCAGACCGTCCCTCCGGCGAGATAATCTACTGCAGGTCAGTTGCCGCGCTTGGCGCGGGTGTAGCCCATCGCCTGGAGAAGGGCGACGACCTTGTCGCGCAGGTCTCCCTGGATGGTGATCTCGCCGTCCTTGGCGCTGCCGCCGACGCCGCACTTGACCTTGAGCGAGCGGCCGAGCTCGCGGAGGTCTTCGTCGGTGCCGACAAAGCCGCTGACGAGGGTCACCTGCTTGCCTCCGCGGTTGCGCCTGTCGATGCCGACTATGAGCTTCTGCCGCTCGGGAGGAAGGGTCTCCTGCACGGCTTCGGAGGCTTCCGTGTACTGAAAGTCGGGATTTGTAGAGTACACCACTCCGAGGCGTTTTTTCCAGTCGTTTTCCATAATGCAAAAATAAGTAAATTCTTCGTATATTTGTAGGATATGAAGAATATACGCAACTTCTGCATAATAGCGCACATCGACCACGGCAAGAGTACCCTCGCGGACCGGCTGCTGGAGCTGACCAGCACCCTCTCATCCCGCGAGATGGAAAACCAGGTGCTCGACGACATGGACCTTGAGCGCGAAAAAGGCATCACCATAAAGAGCCACGCCATCCAGATGGAGTATCAGAGGGACGGGGAGACCTACCTTCTCAACCTTATCGACACTCCCGGCCACGTGGACTTCTCCTACGAGGTCTCCCGCAGCATCGCCTCCTGCGAAGGGGCGCTGCTTGTCGTGGACGCCTCCCAGGGCATCCAGGCGCAGACCATCTCGAACCTCTACCAGGCAGTCGACCATGGCCTGGAGATTATCCCGGTGCTCAACAAGATAGACATGGACTCGGCGCAGGTCGAGGTCGTGACCGACCAGGTCTGCGACCTTCTCGGCTGCGAACCCGAAGACGTCTTCAAAGTCTCGGCGCGGACGGGACAGGGCGTCCAGGCCGTGCTTGACGCCATAGTGGACAAGATCCCGGCGCCGACGGGAGATCCTGACGCCCCGCTGCAGGCGCTCATCTTCGACTCCGTGTTCAACTCCTTCAGGGGGATTATCGCCTATTTCAAGGTTGTCAGCGGAAGCATCGCCAAGGGAGATAAGGTCAAGTTCGTCTCGACTCTCAAGGAATACGAGGCCGAAGAGGTCGGCGTGCTGAAGCTCAAGCTCAGCCCGCGTGAGAGCATCTCGACCGGCGATGTCGGCTACATAATCTCAGGCATCAAGAGCGCCGTCGAGGTGCGCGTGGGCGACACCATCACCCACGTTGAGAGGCCTTGCAAGGAAGCCATCGCAGGCTTCGAGGAGGTGAAGCCGATGGTCTTCGCCGGTATGTATCCCGTCGATGCATCGAAATACGAGGAGCTTCGCGCGACTCTCGAGAAGTTCCGCCTCAACGATGCGGCCTTCGTCTATGAACCGGAGTCATCTCTAGCCCTCGGATTCGGTTTCCGCTGTGGATTCCTCGGGCTTCTCCACCTGGAGATAGTCCAGGAGAGGCTTTTCCGTGAATTCAACATGGACGTCATCACGACGGTCCCCAACGTCTCCTACAAGGTCTACACGACAAAAGGCGAGGTCGTCGATGTCCACAACCCCTCGGGCCTTCCCGCCCCGACCCTCATAGACCGCATCGAGGAGCCGTTCATCCGCGCGCAGATAATCACCAAATCCGACTTCTACGGCCCTATAATGAAGCTTTGCATGGACAAGAGGGGGACCCTCGTCGGCCAGCACTACATCACGACCGACAGGGTCGAACTGACCTACGACCTGCCCCTGTCGGAAGTCGTTTTCGACTTCTACGACAAACTCAAGTCCATCTCCAAGGGCTACGCTTCCTTCGACTACCACATCTCGGAGTTCCGCCCCGCAAGGCTCTGCAAACTCGACATCCTCCTCAACGGAGACCCCGCCGACGCACTCTCGACCCTCATCCATGAGGATCACGCCTACGAGTTCGGCCGAAAGATGTGCCTCAAACTGAAGGAGCTCATCCCCCGCCAGCAGTTCGACATCGCAATCCAGGCGGCCATCGGGGCGAAAATCATCGCCCGCGAGACCGTACGCCAGGTCCGCAAGGACGTGACCGCGAAGTGTTACGGCGGCGACGTGACCCGTAAGCGCAAGCTCCTCGAGAAGCAGAAGGAAGGAAAGAAGAGGATGCGCCAGATCGGGACCGTGCAGGTCCCGCAGAGCGCATTCATGGCCGTGCTCAAACTGGACTGACATGAAGCTGAAAGCCGCCATAAAGTCAATGCGACTGAGGACCCTGCCGCTTTCGACGGCGGGCGTCCTTCTCGGCATACTCCTCGCCGCGGCGGATTATCACATCTCGCTGTGGACCTCGGTTCTCATTGTCGTCACGACCGTCTGCCTCCAGATACTCTCTAACCTTTCCAACGAGCTTGGCGACGTGCTCCACGGGACGGACACCCCGGACCGCCAGGGCCCGAGCTACGGGCTCAACAGCGGAGAGATGTCGGTCAGCGACATGAAACTGCTGATTAAACTCGCCGTCGCCGCATGCGTCGTCTCCGGCCTCGCGATGACCTGGGTGTCGTTCGGGACGATCTTCGCGATGGCCCCGATCCTCGTGCTGCTTCTCGGCGCGGCCGCCATCCTCGGTGCGATGAAATACACCCTCGGGCGCAATCCCTACGGCTACAGGGGCCTCGGAGACCTTTTCGTGTTCCTGTTCTTCGGCATAGTGTCGGTGGCGGGAGCCTATTTCGTCGCGGCCCACGAGATAATCTCCTGGAAGATATTCCTCCCGGCCGCCGCAATAGGATTTTTCTCCGTAGGCGTGCTCAATGTCAATAACATACGGGACATGAAGACGGACGCGGAGAACCGCGTCACCGTAGCGATCAGGCTCGGCGAGCGCCGCGCGAAAATCTACCAGACTGTCCTGATAGTGCTCGGCTGGGCGGCCATGACCGCCTTCTGCCTTCTCCGCATCTTCGACCCGTGGCACTACCTTTTCGTCCTCACGCTTCCCCTCTTCGTGCTCCACATAGCCGGGGTGTGGAAGCGCCACGACAGGGAACTGGACCCGATGCTGCCGCTTCTGGTGATGTCCACTTTCGCCTTTGCACTGCTTTCAGGCGTAGGTTTTGTAGCCTTTCTTTTCTAATTTTGCAAGATTGCCCATTATACAAAGTCCACATATGGAAAACATCGAAAAACTCAAGACTATCGCAACCCAGGTGCGGCGTGACATCGTCCGCATGGTGAACCTAGCCGGTTCCGGCCACCCGGGCGGCTCCCTTTCCAGCGCAGACGTACTCACGGCGATTTATTTCAGCGTAATGGAGAACGATCCCGCGACCTGGCGGCGCGACGCGCAGGGACAGGACGCCTTCATCCTTTCCGCAGGCCACATCAGCCCGGTCTATTATTCCGTTCTCGCCCGCCGGGGCTATTTCCCCGTCAGCGAGCTCGCGACCTTCCGCCGCTTCGGCGCACGCCTCCAGGGACACCCCGAGGTCAAGAAAGGCCTCCCCGGTGTGTTCCAGGCCTCCGGTTCGCTCGGCCAGGGTCTATCGGTAGCCGCCGGGCTCGCCCTCGGCAAAAAGCTCTCCGGCGACTCCCACAAGGTCTATTGCCTCTGCGGCGACGGTGAGAGCGAAGAGGGCCAGATCTGGGAAGCCGGCATGTTCGCCGTCCACCACTCCATCGGCAACCTCATTGCGATGACCGACTGGAACGGCCAGCAGATCGACGGCCCCGTTGCCTCGGTTGCCGGTGAAGGCGACCTCGAGGCCAAGTGGAAAGCCTGGGGCTGGAGGGTGATAGTAGCCGACGGCCACGACATGGAGGTCGTCCTCAAGACCTTCGCCGAGGCCAAGGCCTCCGACGGCCGCCCTACGATGATCCTCTGGAAGACCGATATGGGACGCGGCATCTCATTTATGGCCGGCACCCACAAGTGGCACGGCAAGGTCCCGTCCGCCGAGCAGGTAGCCGAAGCTCTCGCCGAGCTCGGTGAGACTTCATTAGGTGATTTTTAATACGTTGAGCCATGAAAAAATACATCGATACAGGTAAGAAGGACACCAGGAGCGGCTTCGGAGCAGGACTGCTCGAGGCGGGAAGGAAGGACGAAAGGGTAGTGGCGCTGACGGCGGACCTCAAGGGTTCGCTCAAGATGGACGCCTTCGCAGAAGAATTTCCCGAAAGGTTCATCCAGTGCGGCATCGCCGAGGCCAATATGATTGGCGCCGCGGCGGGCCTCGCCATCACCGGCAAGATTCCCTTCGCCGGCTCGTTCGCCGAGTTCGTGACCGGAAGGGTCTATGACCAGATACGTCAGGAGGTCGCCTACGGCAAGACCAACGTCAAGATAGCGTCGTCCCACGCGGGCATCACCCTCGGCGAGGATGGTGCGACCCACCAGACGATGGAGGACATCGCCCTTATGAGGGCCCTCCCCGGGATGGTGGTCATCAACCCCTGCGACTACAACCAGACCAAGGCCGCTACGATAGCCGCGGCGGAGTTCGACGGTCCCGTCTACCTCCGTTTCGGACGTCCGGGCGTGCCGAACTTCACTCCTGCGGACCAGGAGTTCAAGATCGGCCCCGCCATAATCTTCAATGAGGGCTCCGACGTCACTATTTTCGCCACCGGACACCTCGTGTGGGAGGCTCTCGGTGCCGCCGAGGCTCTCGAAGCCGAGGGCATCAGCGCCGAAGTCGTGGACATCGCGACGATAAAGCCCCTCGACGAGGAGGCTGTCATCGCGTCCGTCACGAAGACCGGAGTCGCAGTCGTGGCTGAGGAGCACAACATGGCGGGCGGTCTCGGCGAAGCCATCGCCGGCGTGCTTGCGGCAAAGTGTCCTAAGCCCCTCGAGTATGTCAACGGAGGCGACCGTTTCGGCGAAAGCGGCACCCCGGCCGTCCTTATGGAGGCCTACGGGCTCAACGCGGCAGGCATAGTGGCCGCCGCCAAAAAGGCCCTCGCTAGGAAATGATCCGTTCCGCGCTCATCAAGGCGGCGCTCTCGGCCGTTCTGCTCTTTGCGGCGCTCCTTCCCGGAGCGGCGCAGGGGAAGCTTGCGGTCGAGGGCGCCCTTGTTGACGCGGTAGCCGATTTCAGCGCGGGGCGGTATCCCCAGGCCAAATCCAAACTCAAGGTTCTTGCGGCGGCTGACCCTTCCGTTGACGCCGTCTGGTACTATCTCGGCCTTACGGAAGCGCTGATGGGAGACCCTGCCGGCATCGAGCACGTCTCCAAAGCCGCTTCGATGGACCCGTCCAACATCTGGTACAAGCAGCGCCTCGCCCTTCTTTACGAATCCGAAGGGATGGACGACAAGGTGATAGAGATTTATGAGGATATCCTGAAGACACGTCCGGAAAAGACTGATTTTGTCTATGCGCTCCTTTCCCTCTACATCAAGAACAGGGAATACGACAAGGCCCTCGGCGCCATTGACGAGCTGGAGACCGTCGTCGGACCCGACGAGAGGAGCGTGACGACGCGTTACGACATCCTCCGTGCGCAGGGCAAACGGGCGGAAGCCGTGCAGGCGCTTAAAGACTACAACGAGAAGTACTCTTCCGTGACGGTTCTGACCGCCCTCGGCGAACACTACCTTACGGAGTACGACGACTCGCTGGCCCTCACAAGTTTCGAAGAGGCCCTTTCGATCGACAGTTCGTACCCTCCGGCCGTCATAGGAAAGGCCGAGGCGTACAGGATGTCCGGCAGGAGCTCCGCCTATTTCCCGTATCTTCAGAAGCTGGCGGGGGACCCGACTTTCCCGGCCTTCTCAAAGAGCGCCTATCTGTCGAATATCCTGCGGAATTCCTCACCGCAGTACATCAAGGGCCACGAATCGCAGTTCGATTCCATAATGGACGCCTTCCTGGAAAGCAGTCCGTCCGACACCCTTTCGCTTTCTACCGCCGGGACGTATTTCTTCTCCACCGGGCGGACCGAAAAGGGCCTTGACCTTCTGGAAAAATGCGCCGACGCCTATCCTTCCAGCAGGGACAACAGGCTCCGTTATCTGACGAGCCTTCTCTACGCGAACAAATGGGAGGAGGCCCACGAAAAGGCGGCCGCAGCGTGGAACGATTTCCCGGAGGATCTGGGTTTTGCCGAGATTGACAACATTGCCTGCAACTCTCTCAAGGACTACGACGGCATCGTCTCCAACTGCTGCAGGATGATCTCGCTGCACCCAAAGGACACGTCCGTCACTATCCCGGCCCTCTCGATGCTCGGCGACGCCCTCTACCAGGACGGACGGCCGAAAGAGGCGTTCAAGACCTACAAGAAAGTCCTCAAACTGAGGCCGGACTACAACCCTGTCCTCAACAACTACGCCTATTTCCTCTCCCTTGAAGGCAAGCAGCTTTCCAAAGCCGCAAAAATGAGCCTCAAGACAGTACAGACCGAGCCTGACAATGCAACCTACCTCGACACCTACGGCTGGATACTCCATCTCCAGGGCAAGGACGCCGAGGCCAAACCCTACTTCAAGCACGCCATGACCCACGGCGGCAAGGACAGCGCTACCATCCTGGAGCACTATGCCGACGTGCTTGACGCCCTCGGCGAGAGTTCCCTCGCAAGGGCTTACCGCAGCAGTGCACAGCTGAAGAAATGAAACGCCTCGCCATCATACTGATGCTTTTCCTGACGGCACTTGCCGCCGGGCAGCCCCTCGCGGCCCAGAACACAAAGAAACAGGAGAGCAAAAAGGCAAAACTCCAGAAGGAGATAGGCATCATCAACGATCAGCTGAAGAGCAACGCGGCGAAAAGCCGCGACGCGCTTTCTTCGCTTACTCTCGTGCGTAAGCAGATATCCCTTCGCAACGACCTTATTGCCGAGAGCAACCGTGAGATAGACTCCCTCTCGAGGGCAATTTCCTCGAGGGAAACCCGCATCTCGGCCCTCGAAGGCCGTCTGGACACCCTCCAGACCCTCTACGGCCGCCTCGTGATGAAAGCCTACAAGACCCGTGACGAGAAGGTCTGGTACATGTACATCCTCTCGGCGGAAGACCTCGGACAGGCATGGAGGCGCGCCTCCTACCTGCGCGGCTTCTCCAAGGAGATGAGCCGCCAGGCAAAGCAGGTGCGCGCCGTCCGCGACACCCTTTCCGCCGAGCGCGACTCCCTCGCCGCCCTCAAGGTGACGGCGGGCGCGCTGAGAGCCCAGAGGGTCGCTGACGTGGAGCAGCTCAGGGGCGAGGAGAACACCGCCCAGCAGCTCGTAACGACCCTCGACAAGGAAAGATCACGCTACGAAAAACAGCTTGCGGCAAAGCGCAAGGAGGTCGAGGCCCTCAACCGGGAGATCGCCGAGATCATCCGCAAGGCTACGGCTTCCTCCTCCAAGAAGACGACCGGCGGCAAGACAGCTTCCAGCACCGTCGACGAGAAACTTTCCAATGAGTTTGCCTCCAACAAGGGCCGCCTGCCCTGGCCGGTGGACGGCACGGTGACCGACACCTTCGGCGAACGCAATCACCCCGTGTACAAGAATGTCAAGCTTCCGTTCAACAACGGTGTGACGGTAACCACCGCAGCAGCGGCGCCGGTCAAGGCCGTCTTCAACGGCGAAGTGACCCAGGTCGTCGTGATGCCGGGCTACAACAAATGCGTCCTCGTGCGCCACGGAAGCTATTTCACCTTCTACTGCCGTCTCGGCACTGTAAACGTTAACTCCGGCGACAAAGTGAAGACCGGCCAGGTCCTCGGCTATGTCGACACCATAGGCGGCGAGACCTCGCTCCATTTCCAACTCTGGTCCGGCCGCCAGCCCCAAAACCCTGAAAACTGGTTGAAATGAACAATAAGAAATTCACACTCTGGAACCGTATCTCGGCGCTGGCAGTATTCCTTGTGTCAGCGGTGACCTACCTTTTGACCATCGAGCCGACCGCGTCCTTCTGGGACTGCGGCGAGTTTATAGCGTCTTCCTATAAGCTCGAAGTGGGCCACCCCCCGGGAAACCCCGTCTTCCAGCTCTTTGCGCGATTCTTCACAATGTTCGCCGACGCGGACCACGCGGCCGTCGCGGTCAACGCGATGAGCGGCATCTGCTCGGC
>CADAXR010000043.1 GCA_902791945.1 uncultured Bacteroidia bacterium | reverse complement strand
CCCTCCGGAGTTCCGGGATGACAGTATGCTCGGAAGGCTGGCGGAAGCATCGGAACTGGCCAACATGTCAGTGATTCAACGAGAAGAATACGACAAAGCTATGAAAGACGAATTTGCAAGACTTGTAGAAAACAATTTCGCCCGCGAAGAAGGCCGGGCGGAAGGCCTGGCTGAAGGCGAGGCAAAAGGCAAGGCAGAAATCGCCCAAGCGATGCTGGCGAAAGGCTTTGATGCCGCAACTATCATGGAACTCACCGGCCTTACGGCAGAGCAGGTGTCAGCGTTGAAATAACGTAGCCAACAACCCCATCCCCCGGGCATGGTCTGCCATCTCTTTTTAGACCTTGCCCGTTTATTCTATTGAATATGCCACCCAGAAGTTAAATGGACTTTTAGTGGACTTGATGATCCTTAGGTGAATGCTCATTTTTGTAAAAAATTAACACTTTAGTGACTTCGCTGTCCATAAAAAATTGTGGGCGATTTTTATAAGGTTTAACTTTTAAAACAAACTAAGTTCATCAAAACTATTTTGCTCTTTGACAATATTATTGTTAGGTACACCAAACAGTTCTTGGAGAGACGTGATGTCTGTTGATATCCAGCGCGTTAGTGAAGAAAATGAACTTTAGGTTCTCTTCCTGGTCCCAGTAGATGATGCGCCTGATCTTCTCAGGGTACTTCAACCGGGTCTGCTCACTGTCTATATATTATCCGATGGCATACATCCTGACAAGATAGTTGGAATGGTTACGGTTAACTAAGTCTAAAAGCTGTGAATACACCAATTTCCCATTACTTATGTGCCATTCTTCTTTACTCAGGCAAGGATCTTTTCTAATCGGTTAACTCCAAAAACCTTTGTAATTGCCTAACTTTCAATATTTTCAAAGATCGCTTATTGTTTTTAAGTGGACACTAATACAGTTTTATAATTGTTTAAAAAATAATAACCATGAGAAGATCTAAGATTATCAACGGAGTCTATAATGAGCCCGTTATTCAATCTGTAATAACGAGTCTTGTCCCTTTTGACGGCCTAAGATATGATAAGCAAGATTATGTCAGAAAAAAGGAGACGATAACTTTTACAAACATCAAGAGGAAAAAAGAATCTATCCATTTGATATTTGTTGGCTATCATTCGACAAGTATGCTTTGTACGGATTATTGTGATGTGGTTCGTATTGTTTGCGATTCATCTGAGGTGTTTACTCTCGAGCGTTTTAATGGGGTATTCGCTGATGGTACATGTTGTGGTTTCGATGATGTGCATATCAGTATAAAATATTCTGATGATGGAAAGCCTGTCCCATTTATAATACCTGATAGTCTATTAGAGAGAATATGTAGTGCGAGCGATATTCAAGTGCTCGGATATGGTGGTGAGCATAGATTAGTTAATATTGTTACGAGTCCAAGAGTTTTCCGTGTCTACTACAATATCGCAGTGGATGAAACAAAATATGAGGATTCTTTCAAAAGACTCTCGCCAGTTTATTTTGATTTCTGGGAACGTTTAAAAGGGAATATAGAATTTATACGATTTAAACGATAAAGTATGACTACAATCACGTTTACTGTCACCTGCCCACATTGTGGTATGCCAGTTCCAATAACAGTAGAGAATAACACAAGCGGAGGGAAGGGGGCATTCTGTCGAAAGTGCTCGCATGCTCTCTCTGTCGCGTATAGCTATACTTCGGGTATTCTTCATATTTATAACATTCTATAATATTTTTTTATTATGGCATCTTATCCTTATCGAGTGACATTTAAGGTCGATTCGTCAACATCTGTTAGGACGTTGAATCTCTACTATGGGACGGAGAGCGAAGCAATCGATGTCCTTTATAGGCAGGCAACCGTTCCAAGGAGCAAGCCTATTATTATTCTTCGTATAGAGAGAGCATAATCTCCCTTTTCGTACAAGCATGAATATGTCTCTCGATTTGTGAATCGAGAGACAATTTTTTACTTATGCGCTCAGGTCATTTTACTGCGGATTCTCCCTTGAGGTCTAAACATCAGTGGCATCGGAGTCCGGTCTACTCCAGTTCCCTTACAGGGCGTATGTAGTTGCCGAAGAAGCGGGCGGCGCTGGCGATCCGGGAGTTGTTTGCGCCCATGAGCGGGGACGGCAACTCGAAGAGCCATGCAGCCTCGTAGGTTTCGCTGAAGCCTGGGGATACGGTGGCAGACCAGTAGTCGACGCCTCCCATGCTGCCCACCGGGAGGAAAATGCTCTGCTGTTCATGGCCTTCCACCAGGCTGGTCACCACATAGCCTTCCTTCCCGGATACATCGACGTAATCCCACCGGCACATTGTCATCAGTTCCCGCCATTCCTCTTTCTTCGGAATCCTCCAGCCGTCATGCAAGGCTTCCGTGGCGGCATCATCCTCAGGGAGGAGGACCAACTGGTCGGGAGTGTTGTACTTCGTGACGCGATTCGTGCCGTCGCACCAGAGGTAATTGCTCCACGAGAATGAATTCTTCGGGGTCGTCTCGCCCCATGCATACTTGTTCCCAAGGGCATACTGGGTGCCAGCACCTAAGTTCTTGATGCCCCAGGATACGCTCAGGCCCAGATCGATGAATTCCGTTTCCGGGACCACCAGGTCCGGAGTCGTAAACGTCTTCTCGTCACCATGGTAAAGCATACCTTCCAGGGTGGCATAGGCGCGGTATGAATACGTCTTCCCGGGATTCAGTCCACTCCGCTCCACCGAGAAACAGCCATCCGCATCCAAGCCGGCTGCTGGGATCAGGTGCCCATCCCAATCAATCCCGAATGCGCTCAACGACGGAGCCCAATCCGGGTCGACACGGCCACGCATGAGAACCCGGGTCTGGGACGGCACGCATTCCTCCGTGGTCACGATTTCTGTCCCGGATGGGATCCTGACGGTGACGGCCTGACCATAAGCAACGGCCTTTCCGATTGCGGCAAAAGGTCTTATACGGAAAGTGGCGGCAGGTGTAAGCCCTCCGATTTCCAGTTGGAATTCCCCTTCGGGGGAAATTTCATCCGCTTTTCTGGAGAAACCCTCCAGAGTGGGTTCCTCCTCTGTACCGTAGCAGACCCCGCAGCGGAGCAGTGTCGGCTGGACAACCTGGTCCAACGCGGGAATCCGGCAGAAGACACGCACGAGGCCGGCCTCGGAGCCGGGCAGCGCCATAGTCTTCATGATGACGGGGGCAGGAGGGAGTTCATCTTCTGTCGTCCAGCTACACGTCTCGCTGTAGACCCGGGTGCTTCCATTGCCGATGAAGGCGCGGTAAGGATATGACTTGCTGAATTCCAGCCCGCCGACCCGGATGGTGAAGGATTTGTTGACAATACCTCCCGATGGAACGATTTCATCTTCGCCCCAGATGATTCCGAATTCCATCAGGCCGACGGTAGAGGAAACCTCGCAGGTTATGGTGGCCTCCGAGAAATCAGATCCACGGCTTGCGGTGATGGACACGATGGACGGCGCCGCAAGAGGGATCTCGCCGGCCCCCCTGTCTGCGCAGCTCAGCACAATGGCAAATGTCGTAACCCAGAGAAGAATGCGTTTCATCTTGAATGATTCGACACAAAGATATGTAAATTAAAGGAGAAATTCGTCCACATTAGACGGGGCTATTCCAAGAAAATCGCAAAATTTGCGGAATTAATTCCGGGGATTTTCTAAAATCAAGAAAGTGCAGTTAAGAAAGCTGGTTCTTGTGGCTTTTTTTGACGCAGCCATCAACCAGCCCGACGAAGGCGGGCAAGGTCTCTTTGACGTCCCTTGGTGGATTGGAACTCTGCCGGCACTTCCTCGCCGTCTTCCAGCATTCCCTCGAGTATAAATATTGATAATGACTAGGAGGTTGTTTTTGTCTAGAAAGGCGATATCGGGCTATGAGCTCATCGATTTCTTCGTCGCTCCATTGTTTACAACGAGATTCTCTTTGGAGAGATGGTGGGTGAGAGGCTTTGCCATAACTTTCGAGATCATTCGACGTTCCAGCCGAAACGGCGGGCGAGGTCACGGGCGAGAGGGAGGTCCTTTTCGGGGAGGGTGAGTTGGACCTTTGTGCGCTTGCCGTAGGCGGCTTTGGGCTCCATGAGCATGGGGACGGTGGGGCTTTCGTGGCCGAATTCGGTGATGAGGGAACCGGGCTCAACCCACGGGTGTTTGACGGCTTCGGCGAGGGCGCGCTTGACAAAGGCGTTAATGGAGACGCCCGCTTCGGCGGCGAGGTTCGCGATGTCCCTATGAATCGCCGGAGTGATCCTTATATTAAATGTCCCGGTGTAGCTTTTCTCAGGCTTTAGGTTGTGCTCCTCGCAGAAGATGAGGTAGTCATCGACTGCCTCCCTGAATGCTGCAGTCAGCTCCTGCACCGACTCGCCCTCGTAGTTGACGAGATCGTCTATTCCTTCCAGTTTTCCGAAGAAAACCTTGTCTGGTTCACTATATGCTACTGAACCGATATAGCCTTTATACTTCAGTGTGTTCATAATCAAATATTTCCGTTTCTCTGTAACTTATCAACTATTTCCTTGATGGCATACCCTTTCAGGATATTGCCAGGATGTGGCTTATGGAGCAATATTTTCCGGTGTGCGTTGTCAATAAACAATACTTTTGAGCCGGATGTTTTTCCCTTGTTCTCCAGTTTATAACCACACAACGACAGCAGTCTGGTGGCTTCTTCGAAGGTAAAGTCCTTCGGCAGTGTTTTTATACGTTCTAAAAG
This sequence comes from uncultured Bacteroidia bacterium, assembly GCA_902791945.1. Taxonomy (GTDB): domain Bacteria; phylum Bacteroidota; class Bacteroidia; order Bacteroidales; family UBA932; genus Cryptobacteroides. The sequence goes on along the minus strand of CADAXR010000043.1, from coordinate 13,307 downwards.
TTTTTCTTTTGTTCCCATGACAAATGTAACTACTTTTTAGTTGCAAAACAAATTTTTCCACAAAGAGACTCCAGTCTCAACGATTTGAGACCGGTCGTCATGGGGGCTTAAAAGGTAAAAAGAGTGTGCTGTTTAGCCGTGGTCTACAGGAATGTCTGCGGTACACCGGCGATGAACCTTCTCATGGCATGGGAGGCACAGCCTCCTCGCGGTATGATAACAACCAGTGCGCATATGTGTCGCAAAACCATTAATGCAAATATATGAAATCTTTTGCAGAAAATTTAGTTTTTGGGGAGTATTTAAAAAATTTTTGTATATTTGGAGGAATTTGCGAATGGTTTTATAAAATGATATGACTATGAGAAATGTTTTTCTGCTTGGGAAGGATAAGAAAAACAGTATATTGAAAAAGACGATCCTGCGTCTTTGCATTGCTTCGGGGGAGCAGAGTATCGCTGAAATCAGCGAGAAGATTCACGCCAGCGTGCCGACTGCGACGAAGCTGATTCAGGAACTTATCGACGAGGGGTTTATGATTGCGATGGGGAAGAGCGGCACCTCAGGTGGCCGCCGCCCGAGCATCTATGGACTTAACCCTTCCGCAGGCTATCTTGTCGGCGTGGACGTCGGTTACAAGCAGGCGAGGCTGGTAGTGACGGATTTCAAGGGCTCCATCCTGAAGAATTCCGGGACCATCCCGTTCGTGATGGAGGCCAACGAGGAGTCCGTCAGGCAGATATGCTCGGCGCTCCGGGGCTACTTCGAGCGCAACGGTCTCGACTGGGACCGGGTGCTCGGTTGCGGCCTTTCGTTCTCCGGAAGGGTGAACCCGAGGACCGGTTTCTCCCACTCCTATTCCTTCGACAAGGATTATCCGCTCGACAAGGCCTTCGAGGACTATCTCGGAGTGCCCGTCAATATCGACAACGACTCCCGGGCGATGACCTATGGCGAATACATCGGCGGCGTGGTGAAAAAAGAGAAGAATATGCTTTTCATCAACGTGAGCTGGGGTCTCGGCATGGGAATGATCCTGGACGGGAAGCTGTATTTCGGAAAATCGGGATTCTCCGGCGAAATCGGCCATTTCGCGCTGCTGGACAACGACGTCATCTGCCGCTGCGGCAAGGTCGGCTGCCTCGAGACCGGCGCCTCCGGATCGGCTCTCTACAGGAGGGTGCTGGAGGAGCTTGCGGCCGGCAAGGCGTCTTCGCTATCCGCGAAGTACCGCCGCGGCGACAAGATCAACCTCGAGGATATCCTCGTGGCGATCAATGAAGAAGACGTCCTCGCCATACGCGTGGTGGAGGAAATCGGCGCGACCCTCGGAAGGGCGATCGCCGGCCTTATCAATGTGTTCAACCCTGAAGTGGTCGTCATCGGCGGCCGCCTCGCCGTCGGCGGCGACTACCTGATGCTCCCGATCAAGAGCGCGGTCAAGAAGCTGGCCCAGAACTTCGTGAGCCAGGACACCTCGATCAAGTTCTCCCGCCTCGGCGCCGACGCCGCCCCTCTCGGCGACTGCATGCTCTCCCGCGGCAAACTTTTGGACGTTGTTTAAAAAACACGCGGCTGTAAAAAATTTTTTTTACCTTTGCGGCGATGTTCAGCGTGTTCTACAGAAAGGACGGGAAGATTCTGCTCTCCCAGTCGATGACGATATTCTCGAGCCTGACGCTCGAGGATGTGGTCTGGATTGACCTTATCGACCCTTCCGGGGACGAGAAGAGGGGAGTGGAGGCCTTCCTCGGGACCGAGATCCAGAGCCGCGCGCAGGCCGAGGAGATCGAAAGCTCCTCCCGTTATTTCGAAACGGGGGAGGCGATTTTCGCGAACACCAACTTCCTGACCCCGGGTCCGGACGAGTACATGATGCAGCCAGTGTCGTTCACCATCGTCGAGAAGACCCTCACGACCCTTCGTGAGGTCCCCCTCCGCTCGTTTACCGAGCTCCAGAGGAGGATGAGGGTGAACCCCAAGCCCTATCCGTCCGGATTCTCCGTATTCGCCAGCATACTCGACCAGAGGGTCGACCTCGACGCCGATATGATCGAGCTCCTCTCCAAGGAGATCTCCCAGTATGCCAAAAGGATCAACCAGCAGGAGGACATCAACGAGGACCTGCTCCTCGACATCAGCCAGCTTCAGGAGAACACGATGATTGTCCGCGAGAACGTAGTGGACAAGCAGCGCCTCATCTCGAACCTGCTGAAGTCGGAGAAGCTGCCGGACGCCCTTGACAACCGCTTCGGCGTCCTCCTCCAGGACATCTCGTCCCTTATCAACCACACCAATTTCTGTTTCGAAAGGCTCGAGTACCTCCAGGACACCGTTGTGGGTCTTATCAACCTGGACCAGAACAAGATCATGAAGGTCTTCACCCTGGTCTCCCTGCTGCTGATGCCTCCGACCCTCGTGGCGAGTTTCTACGGCATGAATGTCCGCCTTCCGATGATCGGCGCCTCCGACCCGAACGCCTCCCCGTGGAACTGGGTAATCATCATCAGCGTGATGGTGCTCCTATTCGTCGGGATCCTGTTTATCTTCAAAAAGAGGAAGATGCTCTGAAATTTCATTTTCGGCAGCATATCTATTTGAAAAATAGAAAAATTGTGATATTTTTGCACGCCTTTTTCCGGAAGGGCGTGCGTCTTTTTTCCGGAAGGCACGTGAAATAATGTTTAACCCCTTGTCTGATTGAAAATTATTATGTCAGAAGAAACCAAAACAATCCTCAACGCTTCCGTCGCTCCGGAAGATTTCGACTGGGATGCCTTCGAAGAGAAAGGCGCCGTGGCCGAAGATCGCGAAAAAGACTCCGAACTCTATGACAACACCCTCTCCAAGGTTGTTGAGAACGAGGTCGTCGAAGGCACCGTGACCGCTATCGGCAAGCGTGAGGTCATCGTCAACATCGGCTACAAGAGCGAAGGCGTCATCTCCGCTCCCGAGTTCCGTTACAACCCGGACCTCAAGGTCGGTGACAAAGTGGATGTCTATGTCGAGTCCGCCGAGGACCGCAAAGGCCAGCTCATCCTTTCCCACAAGAAGGCCCGCGCCCTCAAGTCCTGGGACAGGGTCAACGAGGCTTACGACGCCGGCGAGATCGTCAAAGGCTTTATCAAGACCCGCACGAAGGGCGGCATGATCGTCGACGTGTTCGGCATCGAGGCCTTCCTTCCCGGCTCCCAGATCGACATCAAGCCCATCCGCGACTACGATGTGTTCGTCAATACAACCATGGATTTCAAGATCGTCAAGATCAACCCCGAATTCCGCAATGTCGTCGTCTCCCACAAGGCACTCCTCGAGGCCGAGCAGGAGCAGAAGAGGGCCGAGCTCATCTCCAAGCTTGAGAAGGGCCAGGTGCTCGAAGGCACTGTCAAGAACATCACCGGCTACGGCGTGTTCGTGGACCTCGGCGGTGTGGACGGTCTCATCCACATCACTGACCTCTCCTGGGGCCGTATCACGCACCCTGAGGAGGTCGTCACCCTCGATGAGAAGATCAAGGTCGTCGTCCTTGACTTCAACGAGCAGCAGAAGAGGATCGCCCTCGGTCTGAAGCAGCTTACTCCGCACCCTTGGGAGAGCCTTTCCGCCGACATCAAGCCCGGCGACGTCGTCAAGGGCAAGGTCGTTGCTCTCGCCGACTACGGCGCATTCATCGAGGTTGCTCCCGGAGTCGAGGGCCTCGTCCACGTCTCCGAGATGTCCTGGAGCCCCAGGCTTCACAGCGCCCAGGATTTCCTCACCCTCGGTCAGGAGGTCGACGCAGTCGTCCTTTCCGTCGACCGCGAGGCCAGGAAGATGTCCCTCGGTCTGAAGCAGCTCACCACCAACCCTTGGGAGAGCATCCGCGAGAAATACCCCGTCGGTTCCCGTCAGACCGCCATCGTCCGCAACATCACCAACTTCGGTGTCTTCGCCGAGCTTGAGGACGGTGTCGAGGGCCTGATCCACATCAGCGACCTTTCCTGGAACAAGATCAAGCATCCTTCCGAGCTCGTCGCTTCCGGCGACAGCATCGAGGTTGTCATCCTCGACTTCGACGAGCAGAACCACAAGCTCTCGCTCGGCCGCAAGCAGCTCGTTCCCAACCCTTGGGATGAGCTCGAGGCCAAATACCCCGTCGGCACGACCGTCGAGGCCACTGTCACCAACGCCGGTGACAAGTCGACGACCGTGACCTTCGAGGACGGCACCGAGGCCGTCGCGTTCAACCGCGAGATGGTCAAGGAAGACGGCAAGCAGGCCGTCGTCGGCGACAAGCTCCCCGTCAAGGTCATCGAGCTCCGCCGTTCGACCCGCACCGTCCGTGTCTCCCACCTCCGCACCTATGCAGAGGTCAAGGAAGCCAAGGCCGCTGCCGAGGCCGAGGGCACCAAGAAGGCCGTGAAGAAGATCAACACCAGCGTGGAGAAGACCACCCTCGGTGACATCTCCGACCTCGCCGCCCTCAAGGACAAACTCGAGAAAGGTGAGTAGATTTTCGGTAACGATGATGGGCACGGCTTCGGCCATGCCCGTCGTCGGCAGAGGACAGAGCGCCCAGGTACTTTCAGTACACGGGCGCTTGTTCCTTATTGACTGCGGCGAAGGCGTGCAGGGCGCGCTGGTGCGCTTCAAGGTGCCGATGATGAGGATCGATTCGATCTTCATCTCGCACATCCACGGAGACCACGTGTTCGGCGTCTTCGGCCTGCTGTCAACCCTCGGGATGCTTTCGCGTACGATGCCTCTCAACATCTACGCGCCGCCCGCCTTCGGGCCTATCCTGAAATTTTTCCTTTCGTATTACGGGGAAGGGGTGAACTACGAAATCCGTTTCACCCCGCTTAAAATGACGGCTCCGGAGGTTATCTACAGGAGCCCGTCGGTCGAGATCAAGGCTTTTCCGCTCAACCACGGCATCGAGACCTTCGGTTTCATTTTCGCCGAACGGCCCTCTCCTTTAAATATAAAGAAGGAGTCGATAGAGAAGTATTCCCTCTCCCTTGCGGAAATAGGCTCGCTCAAGAGGGGAGAGGACGTCGTCCGCGAGGACGGAAGCGTCATCTCCGCCGAAGAGACGACCTACAGGAAGATGGTGCCGGCAAGCTACGCCTATTGCTCCGACACCGCGCCGTTCCCCGAGGAGGCGGAGTGGCTCCGCGGGGTGGACGTAATCTACCACGAGGCTACGTATGTCATGGAGAACGCGGACAAGGCGCTCTCACGGCATCATTCCACGACGGTGGATGCGGCCCGGTGCGCCCTGGAGGCCGGTGCGCGCAAGCTCATTATCGGCCACTATTCTTCGAGAAACAAGGATATTCCTCTCTATGAGAGTGAGTGCCGGGAAGTTTTTCCGGCGACCTTCGCCGCATCGGACGGCGACGTCTTTGATTTAACCGAATAAATTCCGAAATTAGCGGGGTTATGAAGAGAAAACTTTTGCTGATACTCCTTTTTGTGGGCGCGGTGATTTTCGCCGGCGACCGCAAAAGCGTTCAGGATGAATACATTGCCCGCTACAGCGGCATAGCGGTGAGCGAAATGTACCGCACCGGCGTCCCTGCGAGCATCACGCTCGCCCAGGGCCTTCTCGAGTCCGGCGCCGGCCTCTCCACCCTCGCTTCGCAGGGCCACAACCACTTCGGTATCAAGTGCCACAACGGCTGGAAGGGCGGCAGGATGTACGCCGACGACGACAAGAAGGGCGAGTGCTTCCGCACCTACGCTACCGACGAGGAGTCGTTCCGCGACCACTCCGATTTCCTGCGCTACTACGACCGCTACAAGTTCCTCTTCGATTTCGAGACGACGGACTACACCTCGTGGGCCTACGGTCTCAAGAAGGCCGGTTACGCGACGGACCCGGGCTATCCCGCCAAGCTTATCAGGATCATCGAAGACTACAAGCTCTCCGCCTACGACAGGATGAGCATCGCTGATGCCGTCGCCGAGGGCGGCGGAGAGACGATAGAGCCTGCGACAGGCCCTGATTCGAAGAAGCACGCGAGGGCGCGCAAGCGCTCCCGTAAGCCCCGTTCGACGGATTACGTCGATGAGGAGCTCGCGAATACGATTCCGGAGTCTCCGCTCCGGATCGAGGAGCCGAAGGCGGTGCCTCAGGGCGAGATGGAGCAGTACCATTTCTCGCTCTCCCGCCAGCTTTATTCCCGCAACGGAGTGCCTTTCATCTACTCCGTCGAGGGTGAGAGCTACGCTTCGATCGCCGACTACTACAACCTCTTCCTCAGCGAGATAGTCCGCTACAACGACCTCGATTTCGAGCGCAAGCTCCTTCCTGGTACGATAGTCTATCTCCAGCCCAAGAAAAAGGAGGCCGCCAAGGGCCTTGAGAAATACATCGTCGGAGGCCCCGACGAGGACTTCAGGGAGATCTGTCAGCGCTTCGGCGTGAAGATGTCCGCGGTCCGCAAGATGAACGGGCTTCCTTCCAATTATGTCCCCCGCGAAGGCGATGAGCTCGCCCTTCGTAAATCAGCGGTCAGGAAAAAATGAAGAAAGTGATTATTGCCGTCGCGATCGCCCTTGTGGCGGTCGCCGGTTTTTTTGCGGCGAGTTTTATCGCAGACAGGAAGCTGCCCGGTTTTTCCAAGTCGATAGATATATACGTCTATCCGGACGAGAGCCCTTCCGCAGTGCTTGACAGCATCATCGCGGGCGGCGCGGTGCGCCGGGAAGGAAGCCTCCGCAGGGCTTTCCGCCACGAGGGGACGATGGACGCCGTACAGCCGGGCCACTACACGGTAGGGGCCGGCTCTTCCGTCACTTACCTCGCCAGGATGCTCAAATTCGGCTGGCAGACCCCCGTGAACCTCACCCTTTCGGGCTCGATCCGTTCGCGCGGCTCCCTGGCTAAGAAAATAGGCGCCCAGATGCTGGTGGACTCCGCCGAGGTCGCCTCGGCGCTCAATTCGCCCGATTTCCTGGAGGCGAACGGGACTGACACGACCCTGGTTTTCACCAAGATAATCCCGAACACCTATTCGATCAAATGGACCGAAGGCGCAGAGGCCATCCTCGAGCGTCTTTTCAAGGAGGCCGACGCCTGGTGGACGCCCGAGCGGCTCGCCAAGGCGTCCGCCAAGGGCCTTACCCGCGAGGAGGTCTCGACCCTCGCCTCCATAGTCGACGGCGAGTCCCACTACGCGCCTGAGCTTCCGCGCATAGCGGGAGTCTATCTCAACAGGCTGCGCACGGGGATGCTCCTGCAGGCGGACCCTACAGTGTCCTTCTGCTTCGGCTACACGCTCAAAAGGGTTCTCAACAGACACCTCGAGTACGATTCCCCCTACAACACCTATCTCTACAAGGGGCTTCCTCCGGGGCCTATTTCCTGCCCTCCGGTCTCCTGCCTGGAGGCCGTCCTGGGTGCGGAAAGGCACGATTATATATTCTTCTGCGCCAATCCGTCGATGGACGGGACGCACATTTTCGCATCGACCTACCAGCAGCACCTCCGCAACGCGAAGGCCTTCCAGCAGGCTTTGACAAGGAGGTAGCCTATGGAGAAAAACGTAGCTCTCGTCCTTTCCAGCGGCGGCCCTCGCGGGTTCGCCTACATAGGCGCAATCGAGGAGCTTCTCAGCCGGGGATACCGTATAGCTTCAGTCGCGGGCTGCTCCGTAGGCTCGCTGATCGGCGGGGTTTACGCCGCCGGCGGGCTGGAGAATTTTAAGGAGTGGCTGTATTCGCTGGATAACCTCCGTATGCTCAGGCTCCTGGACCTTTCAATCAGCAAGAGTTACCTGATGAAAGGGGAGAGGCTTATGGCGACCATACGCCGCGTCGTTCCGGAAGTGAATATCGAGGATATGTCAATCCCTTATGTCGCTGTCGCGGCGGATCTTTACTCAGGGGAACAGGTCGTTTTCCGCGAGGGCCCGCTTTACGACGCCATTCGCGCGTCCATCTCCATCCCGTCGATGCTGCGGCCTGTAAAGTGGAAAGGCCGCGTCCTCGTCGACGGCGGGATTGTCAATACCCTCCCGCTGGACCTTGTAGAAAGGACTCCCGGCGACATTCTCGTCGCGTTTGACGTCAACGAGATCGACCGCACGTCGGTCAGCAGCTTCATGCGGGGTAAAATCGCCGAGGACAATTACATCTCCATCATAGACCGCTGCTTCTCCATTGCGAATCACATTATCGCGCGTCAGGATGCGCAACTCTGTCCTCCGGACGTGCTCGTGAAGATGCCTCTTGACGAGTACACTTCAATTATGGATTATGTGAAAGGCGAGGAAATCGCCGAGAAGGGGAGGACGCTGATGGCGGAGGCTCTGGACCGCTACGAGGCTCAGTCCTCGTCCTCGGGGTCGGGAAGATAGACGTGCTTGTACTGCTTCTGGCGCTGCTGCCACCTTTCCCTTGCGTACTGCTGCATATCGGTGATGGTGTCGCGCTCGTCGATGATCTCGAGGCCGAGGATGGTCTCGATGATGTCCTCGAGGGTTATGAGGCCCTGGAAGCATCCGTATTCATCTACGATAAGAGCTATCTGATCCTTTGATTTAAGTAAGGACTCCCAGACGTCTGATACTGAGGTGTTCTCCGCGAAAACTGAGATATCTCTGCGTATTTCTCCGAGCTTCATGTCGAACTTGTCGTCGGCAAGGTTCTGGAGGATGTCGAAGCGGAGTACGTAGCCGGTTATGAACTCGGGGGAGTCGGAATAGACGGGGATCCTCGTGTTGTGGGAGAGGGAAGCCTCCTTGTAGAAGCGCTTGAGAGTCATCGACTCGGGCGCGATGGCGGCGACGGTCCTCGGCGTCATGATGTCGGAGGCCTCGATGTCGTCGAGCTTGATGATGTTCTGGATTACTTTGTTCTCGCTCTTTTCAAGAGTGCCTTCCTCTTCGCCCATGTTGGCCATCGCGGAGACTTCTTCGCGGCTGATCTGGGGATCGCCGTCGTCCTTGGACATCAGTTTTGTGATGAGTTCGATGAGGATCACGAAGGGGAACATCAGGATTATGAGCCATTTCATCACGCGGCCGAGGCCGAGGAGTTTTCTCCAGTGGGTCGTGCCGATGGTCTTCGGGATTATCTCCGAGAATATGAGGATGAGCACCGTCATAAGGGCGGAGAAGAGGCCGAACCATTCGTTGCCGAAGACGACCGTCACCTGGCGGCCGACGCCGGCCGCGCCGATGGTGTTCGCGATCGTGTTGAGGGAAAGGATGGCGGCGATGGGCCGGTCCATGTTCTGCTTGAGCTTCATGAAAACCGCGGCCGCCCTGTCTCCTTCTTCCTCCTTCATCGTGATATAGGAAATCTGCGATGACATCAGCACCGACTCCAGCAGGGAGCACAGGAAGGAGATCGCCATCGCGCCGAGAAGGAATGTCAGAAGAAGGACCATTTCGACTCTAATTTTAATCTTACAAATTTACTTATAATGCTTGGCATTTCCCATAGGAGAAACGCCTTTTTTGTCAAAAAAATTGAGCTTTTATTAGCTTAACAAAAATGTTATAAATAGAAACAATAAAGTTTTATTCGTTGTATATTAATTATTTATACGGGCAATTTCGGAAAATGGGCGAAGACTATGAATTTTAGGGGAAATTGTGTATTTTCGTGAGTAAATTCGCAGAAATGATGACGGAAGTTATATTCCCGGGGGGTGGAAACGGGGCGCCTGAAGGCGTCGCGACGGGGCGCCGGCTGCCGTTCTATCTGGCGGCGGAGGAGTACCTCGCGAGGCGTCCGGTCGGGGGCGGGTTGTTCTTCCTCTGGCAGGTCGGCCCGACGGTGATCTTCGGCCGTAACCAGGATCCGTCGGCGGAGCTCGACATGGAGTGGTGCCGGGCCGCCGGGGTGGAGTACTACCGCCGCAAGAGCGGGGGAGGATGCGTCTATGCAGACCGGGGGAATATCATGATTTCCTGTATATACCCCGGCTCGGGAGTAAAGGAAAATTATGCGAAATTCTCCTCTGCCGTCTGCGGAGCTTTGCAGAGCCTCGGGCTTCCGGCGGAGGTGTCGGGCCGCAACGACATTCTGATTGACGGCCGGAAAGTCTCCGGGAGCGCCTTTTTCGCCTTGCCTTCTTCGAGTGTAGTCCACTGCACGATGCTCTACGACATCGATTTCGCCTCTATGGAGGCTGCGCTCAGCCCTTCGGGGCTCAAGCTTGGCTCCAAGGGTGTCAGGTCGGTTTCCGCCAGGGTGTGTGCCCTGAAGGAATTAATGCCAGACTTGAAGCCGGAGTCCCTGGCGTATGCGATCCGTGCTTCACTGTCGTCTTCAGGGGCCTCCGGGCAGCTGGAGCTTGGGGAAGAAGATATCGCTGAAATTGAGAGAATTGAGATGTCGTATCTTGACAAGGACTTTATTTTAGGGAGACATGGCGGCAGGGCGGATGGGGGCCGGATTGTGTCAGGAGAGGGCTATGTGGAGGGATGTGGCTTTATTAAAGCAGAGCTTCATGTGGTTAATGATAAGATATTGAATGTAAACCTTAGCGGTGATTTCTTCGCTATGGAATACGGGCAGTCACAGGATGTCTCCGAGACGCTTTCGCAGCTTCTTGCCGGGAGGGTGCCCTCCCGGAGGGCCGTCGCCGACGCCCTCGAGGGGGTGGAACTCGGGAAAATGGTCCGCGGTCTCTCCTCCGCGGCATTTGTTGATATCCTGTTCCGGAATTGTTGATTAATTCTTCGAATTACTGTTTGAATAGTCGCGAAGGAGAGTTACATTTGTTATTCGAAACAAACTGACCGCAAAATGACCGATAACACAAGCGAAACCCTTCAGAAAACCTGCCTTTACGACTCGCACGTCGCTCTCGGCGCCCGCATGAGCCCCTTCGCGGGTTTTATGATGCCTATCCAGTACAGTTCCATCATCGAGGAGCACAACGCCGTCCGGCAGAAGGCCGGCATGTTCGACGTCTCTCACATGGGCGAGATCTTCGTCGAAGGCCCGGAAGCTGAGGCGTTCGTCAATTACGTATTCACCAACGAGATCCGCGGCCTCGCCCCGGGCGGCATCCTCTACGGGATGATGTGCTACCCGGACGGCGGAGTCGTCGACGACCTCCTGGTCTATAAGGAGTTCGACCCGGAGCACTTCCTCCTCGTGGTCAACGCCGCCAACATTGCCAAGGACTACGCCTGGCTCCTCGGGCAGGCCGCCTCCAATCCCATGACGGGCAAGGCCTTTGACTGCAAGATTGTCAACGCCTCCCCGGAGTGGGGGCAGATAGCCCTTCAGGGCCCTCAGGCCGAGAAAGTGATGGTGGAAGTCCTCGGACTTGAGGCCGCCTCCTCCCTCAGTTTTTACACCTTCCTCGACTCCGAGTGGCGCGGCAGCCGGCTTATCGTAAGCCGCACGGGCTACACCGGCGAGGACGGATTCGAACTCTATACGACACCGGAAGGCATCTGCGAGATCTGGGACAAGCTCCTCAAGGCGGGCGTCCCGCCCTGCGGGCTCGGCTGCCGCGATACCCTGCGTTTCGAGGCCGGCCTTCCTCTCTACGGCGATGAACTCAGCCCGGAGATTTCGCCGGTCATGGCCGGTTTTTCGATGTTCTGCAAGCTGGACAAGGATTTCATAGGAAAGGACGCGCTCGCCGCGCAGAAGGCCGGCGGCACTGCCAAAAAACTCGTCGGGATCGAGCTTGAGGACAACGCGGTGCCCCGCGCCGGCTACCCGGTGGAGACGCCGGAAGGCGCCGAAGTCGGCGTCGTGACGACAGGCTATCACTCAATAACCCTTGACAAAAGCATCTGCTTCGCCCTCGTGGACAGCGCATTCTCCGCGCTCGGGACTCCTCTTTCGGTCCGTATCCGCAAGAGGGTGTTCCCCGGAAAGGTTATCAAAAAACGTTTCTATCAGACAAACTACAAAAAATAAGATATTATGTCGAAAGTGATTGAGGGACTTCTCTACAGCGAGTCCCACGAATGGGTAAAAGTGGAAGGCGGCATCGCCGTCATCGGTGTGACCGATTTCGCCCAGAGCGAGATGGGCGACATCACATATGTCGACGCCCCTGACGAGGGCGACGAGGTTTCTGCGGGCGGGGAATTCGGCGCTCTCGAGAGCGTGAAGGCCTCCTCCGACCTGTATTCCCCGGTCTCCGGCAAGGTCGTCGAGGTCAACGAAGAGCTGCAGGACGCCCCCGAGAAAGTCAACGAGGACGCCTACGCCGCCTGGATCATCAAGGTTGAGATGAGCGATCCTTCGGAGCTCGAAGGCCTGATGGACGCCGCAGCTTACGAGGCCTCCATCCAGTAAGATATGGCCGGCAGCCCGTTTTTCCCCCACACCGCGGAAGATGTTTCCGCGATGCTTGGCCGTATCGGCGTCCCGGACGTCGATGCCCTTTATTCGGATATCCCGTCATCCTTTAAGCTCAAGGGCGCTCCGGCGCTTCCGGAGGCGCTTTCGGAGCAGGAAGTGAGGGATTTCTTCACCTCGCTGGATGCGAAGAATCCGCGCCTGAAGGTTTTCGTCGGGGCCGGTGCTTATGACCACTACACCCCTTCGGTTATTCCGTATATCACCTCCCGCTCGGAATTCCTCACGGCCTACACCCCCTATCAGTGCGAGATATCACAGGGGACGCTCCGCTATATTTTCGAATTCCAGAGCATGATCTGCGCCCTGACCGGGATGGACTGCGCCAACGCCTCGATGTACGACGGCGCGACAGCGGCGGCCGAGGCGGCTATGATGGCCGTTTCCTCCACTAAAAAGAAGGACACCATCCTCATCTCCGGGACGCTCCTCCCCAATGTGATCAAGGTCATCTCCACATATGCCGCCTACCACGGCATCAAGGCCCTTGTCCTGCTGCCCGACGGGGGAGTGACCTCCGCGGCCTATGTCCGCGAGGTGCTTGCGGAGGAGAACGTGGCGGGCCTAATCGCCCCGTCCGTCAACCGCTACGGCATCATCGAGGACCACTCCGGCCTCGCCGGGGAGCTCCATAATGCCGGAGCGCTGCTCATCGAGTACTGCGACCCGTCCGCTCTCGCCGTGGTGAAGACCCCGGCGGAGTGGGGCGCCGACATCGCGGTCGGCGACGGCCAGTCCCTTGGCATTCCGCTCTGCTACGGCGGCCCCTATGTCGGCTTCATGGCCGTCAGGAAGGACTACCTCCGCAAGATGCCGGGCCGCATAGTGGGAGAGACGGTGGACAGGCAGGGCCGCAGGTCCTATGTCCTCACCCTCCAGGCCCGTGAGCAGCACATCCGCCGTGAGAAGGCGACTTCGAACATCTGCTCGAACCAGTCCCTGATGGCCCTCTGGACGACAGTCTATTGCTCGCTGATGGG
>CADAXR010000042.1 GCA_902791945.1 uncultured Bacteroidia bacterium | reverse complement strand
GACGGTGTGACCGACTAACGATTAATCAAGGATATACTATGAAAAAGATAACAGGATACTTGATTTTAGCTGCAATGCTCGTCCTTTCCTTCTCTTGCAACAAGAAGGATGAGTATGTTCCCGCGGAGCGCGAGGACGGTGCGCAGTATTTCTTCCCCACGAGTACCCCTCTTGCCTACACTATCAAGGAAGAGACGACTGGTTTTGACTTCACCATCAAGCGTATGGTGAAGGATGATGCCGCGACCATCCTCGTCGAGGTCAAGGATACTTCCAAGACCATTTTCCCGGAAGGCGCTTCTGACCTCAATGTCAGTTTCGCCGCCGGTGATGCCGAGGCCGTTATTACCCTTCCCATTGACCGTTCCAAATACGAGTACGGCGACAAGATAGGTGTCGACCTCAAGATCGCGAACGAGACGACATATTACGCCCCGTCCGCCCTTCACATCGAGCTCGAACTCCCTGAGCCTTGGGTTTCTCTCGGCAAGGGTACCTGGATTTCCGGCTGGCTCTTCGAGGACACATTCGAGGATGTCGAGTTCTTCCAGAACCAGGTCCAGCCGAACCACTTCCGTTTCGCATACGCCCAGGCAATTGTCGATGCGTATGAGGATGAGAAATTTGAGGACTGGCCCGAGTTCTTCGAATTCTGGATAGTCAAAGCCGGCGAGAAGATTCTTAATGTGGAGATTACCCAGGATGACGTCGTGACCTGGTCGCCTCTGTTCAACACCGGTATGTACCAGTCCAGCTATGACGACTACATCTGCGCCTGTTCTCCGGCTGTTTTCAAAGACTATGCGACTGAAGCAAACCTCGCAAACAGCAAGGTGGCTTCATACCAGGATAATGGCCTTCCGGCAGTGGTTGAACTTGCCCCTTCATACTATATGCTCAACACGGGCGGCTGGCCCACCACCTGCTATTCGGCCACTGTGACCCTGGTTTTCCCGGGCGTCGTCCTTTCGGACTACAGCACCGAGACTGAGTACACCGGCCTCTTCAACAAGAAGGACGGTTCCATCGACGCGATGGCTGACATCACTCTCGGTGAGGATGTTGACTATGTAAAGGTTGCGCTTGTCCCCGGAGACGCGGATGATTCCTATGATTCGGCCTACGACGATGCGCTCGACCTGATCCTTTCTGAGGAAGAGAGTGACTATGTCGCCATCCTCAAGATGTCTGATACCAAGCCCGTCAAGGTGCTTGATGAAGAGTCGGAAGAGGAGATTACCCTCCACGTCGGAGAGGTCCGCCTTCCCATGCCTGAAGACATCGCCGAGTACTACTCCTTCGTCGCCGTTCCTTTCAACGCCTCAGGAGAGCCTCAGGAGAGGGATCTCAGCTACGACGTCTTCCAGTTCAAGGATTTCGGTATCGCTCTTTCACTCGCTGATCCCGAGACCGATGCCGAAGGCAACGCCAGCATTACTGCTACAGTCAAGTTCGGTGCAGACACCGAATCCGCCCTGGCAGTTCTCGCTCCTGGCAAGAAGGGCGATAATGCTGCCCTTCAGGCTGCACTTACGCTAATCCTGAAGGGAGACGACTCTGTCGTCGAGATTGACGAACCCGGTGAGGTGGTCTTTGATCTCGAGGATGAGGGCGAATTCCTCGTGATGGTTGCATCCGTCGCGGAGGATGACCTCTGGAATCTCGACTATAAGTACTTCGAATACCAGAAGGTCGATCCCTGGCAGTTGCTCGGTGTCGGCCAGTATACTGACGATATCCTTGCTCCCAATTATGGCAAGGACCCGATAACTGTCCCTTGTACCGTCTATGCGAATATCGTTACTCCCGGACTTTACAAGATGACCGATTTCCAGCTTCCTTTGATTGCAGCTTTGTTCGGTGCACCTGAATCCGTTCTTGTTAATTATGAGGATGTCTATTGGAGAAAATCCCCTCTTCTCATTGATGCTCAGGATCCGGAGAATGTATTTATCGAGGCGCAGGATTACGGAGTTTGTGCCAATTCAAACGATGGTTTCATTGATGCGGTGACTTCTCTGAAACCAGGGAAGACGGAGCCGTTCTCGGTAGGTTATCTTCGTAATGGAGAAATTACCTTCCCGACGCCGAATGGTATGCTTTGTACATTTAATGGGGATGGCTGGTATTATGCGGACATCAATGGTGCGTTCAAACTTGTTCTCCCTTCGACAAATGCCCCAGGTACTTCTTATAAGCCTGCCGTCAAGGGCAAGAGTTCGGCGAATTTCAACTTCACTTATCCCAGCAGGGTAGCGACGTTGTATTCGAGAGAGAATGTTTTCTCCAAGACAATCAAGTCTGCGGCGGTCTCCGTCGCGAAGGGCAGTGCTTCCGCACGTTCGAAGAACAGCAAGCCTGTTTTCGAAGCGCGGCGTTAAGCCCTGACCTCTTTCAGATTTCAACCCCGCAAGGAGCCGGCCTCCCTGCGGGGTTGTTTTTTTATAGGGTGGATATTTGTTATTCTCGATAATAATTCCGAACTTAGCCGAAATTCCCCCTTGGGGAAGCGTTGATTTTCAGGGTGTTTTGTTATAAATTTCAAGTGCTTTGAAGATCGGGGCTTACAGATTGAAAGGTTATTTAGTGTATTTATAAATTGATTGTTATGAAATCGATGAAATTTGTTATCGGCCTCCTTGCGGCCGTCGCTCTTCTTTCCGTGTCCTGCGAGAAGTCAAAGGAGCAGGCCAAGAAGACAAACCCCTACGAAGGGGAGAAGATGGTGTTCACTCTCACCGTCAAGAATGTCGAAGGCGACAATGCATCCATTCAGGTCAAGCATAACGGCAAGTCCAAACTTACCTGGTACGCTTTTCTCTCCGAGGACCTCGATTCCTCCCTTGAGGAGCTCGTCGAGAACAATTCCTACGGCCTTGAGCCCGGCGAACTCTCCGTTGGTGCGAACAAGACACTTTCATTCGACGGCCTCGAGGTCGAGACGGACTACCGTTTCGTCGTTTTTGGCGCTTCCGTCGAAGAGGACGGCACCGTCTGGACCTACGGCACCCCTGCCGATGTGACCTTCAAGACCTCGAAGGACCTCAATGTCATTTTCTCGGCGACCGCTCCCGTTGTGACTCGCAACGCCGCGACCCTTTCCGTCAGCTACGACGTAGAGGAGGATGAGGGGTACACCTGGTACGGCTTTGTGACGACCGACATTTCCTCCACGACTGCCAACATCATCAAGAGGGACGTCAAGAACATCCCGGCCGATCAGCTTAAGTCCGGCAAGAACGTCGAGATCAGCCTCGAAGATCTTGAGTTCTCCACGAGCTACCGTTACATAGTGACCGGCCTCCTCGCCGACGGCACCGTCTACGGCACCCCCGCCGACGTGACGTTCCAGATAGGCGAAAAGTATTTCCTCGAGTCTGCCTGGACGCTTTCCCACTCAATAGACGAGACCACTTATCCCGACTACCCTCATAAGTTTACCAACACTGTAGCTGCCGGTTCTAACGCGGGCAAGTATTTCATTACGCTTTACGCGGAGTCCGTTATTGAGGACACATCCAATCTCCCTGCATTCATCGAGGAAATCCTTCCCGATGAGGTCGCAGACCTGAAGGCTCTTGCGGAAGAGAACCACAAGACTCTTTCAGATTATCTTGATCAGGGGACAAGCAGCGACTGGTACAGACTCGCTTACAAGAAGTATTACTACTTTGCCATAGGTCTTACTGATGAGGGAGAGGCGACCGGTGCGTATGCTTATGCTACCTACTACAATGAGCCTGACGAAGCAGCCAAGGCAGAGTATAATAAATGGCTTGGTGACTGGCTCATCGGAGCTGATTCCATCCCTATCAAGATTTCCCAGAAGGAGATTTGTGTCAACTATCAGGTTGACGGTTACTATCCGACTCTGGTGCCCGGCGGTTTCCTTGCCAACTTCAATGCTTCTACAAAAGCTCTGGATTTCTACAATCAAAAGGTAGGGGAGACTCAGGGCATCGAAATCCAGTTCAACGGCGTCATACATTACAATGCCACCACGTACGGGCCGATTTCCGGCGGCGCATACACGATTGCAAGCGCCGTTCTTTCTGCCGACAGCAAGTCCGCTGACATTACTCCCAAGTCCATCACTCTGTCTGACAACTCAAAGGTGACTTTGGAAGGAATGCACTACTATGGCCATGATGACACTCATTTCTATACCTTCAACGCCGCTCCCGATCCGCTGTTGATTCCTACTACCATGGTCCGTGCCAGCGAGACCGGCAGCGAGGCATATAACAATACTATCAGCGGCATTGACGGCTACGATGGAGAAAGCATCAAGGCTGCCTTCGATGCCGAGACCGGCGGTCTTACCGTTTCCGAGCAGAGCATGGGCAGCTTTACTCAGGGAGAGGGTGATTCTGCACAGACATACTATGTGTATCTGTTCGGTCTGTTCGAGGAGAATGAAAGCATCTGGGGCGGATCCGAAAAGATTTTCTCCGGCGTCATCAATCCGGACGGGACAGCAACCCTTACTGGTCTTGAGTTTACAGGACAGACCACCGACCAGTCCACTATTACCGAAACATTCACCGGTATGGAAATTTTCATACAGGATTCTTCCGATAGCATTGTAAATTTCGGGGCGAACAATTGGGGTGAGTTCTACTCCTTCCCTTACACTATGCCCAAGCTGGCGGCTTCCGGCAGCTCCATCCGTATGAAGAAGACCGGCGGCAAGGTCAATGTTTCCCGTTCAGGGCAGCATCTCTTCCGTCCGTTCTCCGGCGAAAATCACGCTTTCGGCTATCGTTCCTTCACGGGCGGCCGTAAGTCGGCTTCCAAGTACCGCAGCGCAGAGATTGCCAAGGCGGTAAAGAAATAAGTCCGTTTTTACTGACAGAAAATGAATTTACTTAAATCATTCCTGGTGTCCGCCCTCGCGGTGCTGTTTTCGGTTGCGGCGTTTGCGCAGACGAAAACGGCGTCCGGAACGGTGTCCTACGCCTCGGACGGAAGCCCTGTCATAGGGGCTTACGTCCAGGTGGAAGGGACCCAGACCGGCACTATCACCGACGTGGACGGACACTTCGAGATGAAGAACCTGCCCTCAACGGCCAAGTTCCTTGTCATCACGAACCTCGGGTCCAAGGATTCGAGGGTCGCGGTCGGCACGGGGCTGAAGATTTTCCTCGAGGACGACAGCATGGTCCTCGAGCAGGCGGTCGTGACGGGTATGCAGGTCATAGACAGGCGTCTTTCGACGGGTTCCGCCGCGAAGGTGGACGCCGCCGAGGCGAACATCAGCGGTATGACCGATGTCAGCCGTTCGCTGGAAGGACGTGTGGCCGGTGTCTCGGTGCAGAACGTGTCCGGAACCTTCGGCACTGCGCCGAAGATCCGCGTGCGTGGCGCGACCTCCATCTATGGCTCGTCCAAGCCCCTCTGGGTCGTGGACGGTGTCATTATGGAGGACGTCGTGGACGTGAGCGCCGACCAGCTCTCCTCCGGAGACGCCAACACCCTCATCTCCAGTGCCATCGCGGGCCTCAACTCCGATGATATCGAGACCTTCGACATCCTCAAGGACGGCTCCGCTACCTCTATCTACGGCGCGCGCGCAATGGCGGGCGTCATCGTCGTGACGACGAAGAAGGGCCAGGCAGGCAAGAGCCACGTGACCTACACGGGCGAATACACCTACCGGCTCAAGCCGAGCTACCGCACCTTCAACATCATGAACTCTCAGGACCAGATGGAAATCTACCAGGAGCTCCAGCAGAAGGGCTGGCTCAACTACGCCGAGACGGCGAACGCAGCCAACACCGGTATCTACGGAAAGATGTACCAGCTGATCTCCGAGTACGACCCGGTGACCGGTCAGTTTGGGCTCGCCAACACCGAGGCGGCCCGCAACGCCTACCTCCGTGCAGCCGAGTACCGCAACACCGACTGGTTCGACATGCTGTTCAACCACACGATCCAGCACAACCACTCGCTGAGCGCCTCCGGCGGTACCGACAAGGCGACCTACTACGCCTCCCTGTCGGCTCTCGGCGACCCGGGCTGGACGAAGCAGAGCTCCGTACAGCGCTACACGGCGAACCTCAACGTCACTTACAAGATAGGACGCAAGGTCTCCCTCAACCTCATCTCCAATGCGGCTTACCGCAAGCAGAGGGCTCCCGGAACCATCAACAGCGACACCGACGTCGTCTCCGGCGAGGTCAAGAGGGATTTCGACATCAACCCGTATTCCTACGCCCTCAACACTTCGAGGGCCCTGGATCCGGACGTGTTCTACACGAGGAACTACTCGAAGTTCAACATCCTCCACGAGCTCAACAACAACTATCTCGACCTCAGCGTCGTCGATTTCAGGGTGCAGGGTGAGATCAAGTACAAGCCGGTGAAGCAGCTCGAACTGAGCGGTCTCGCAGCCTACAAGTTTGCGATGACGACCCAGGAGCACTACATCAAGGACACTGCGAACCAGGCCCTTGCCTACCGCGAGATGTCCACCGCGACTATCCGTGACGCGAACCCCTTCCTCTACAAGGATCCCGAGAACCCGTACGCCCTTCCCGTCACCGTCCTCCCTGTCGGCGGCTTCTTCGAGAAGACGACCAACAATATGAACGGCTGGGACATCCGCGCGACGGCCAACTTCTCCGACACCTTCGCCTATGACCACATAGTCAACATCTTCGGCGGAGCGGAGGTCAGTTCGCTGGACCGCCACAGCACGTGGTTCCGCGGTTACGGTATGCAGTACGGCTTCGGTGAGATTGCCAACTTCGACTACCACGCCTACAAGCAGGCGGTCGAGGACGGCGCCAATGTGTACACGCTCAGCAACACCGCTGTCCGCAGCGCCGCTTTCTTCGCCAACGCGACCTATTCCTACAAGGGCCGCTACGTCCTCAACGGCACCGTCCGTTACGAGGGTACCAACGGCCTCGGAAAGTCCCGCAAGTCCCGCTGGCTTCCTACATGGAACATCTCCGGCGCGTGGAACATCCACGAGGAGAAATGGATGGACAAGGCCTATCCGGCCCTGTCCCACCTTTCCCTCAAGGCGTCCTACTCGCTGACCGGTGACCGTCCTTCGGTGACCAACTCCGTTGCGGTAGTGAGCGCGACGACCCCCTGGAGGCCTTTCGCGGCCGACAAGGAGTCCGCCCTCTACATCGCCCAGCTGGCCAACCAGGACCTCACCTATGAGAAAAAGCACGAGCTCAACATCGGCCTCGAGGCCGGTTTCGTCGACAACCGCATCAACCTCACCTTCGACTGGTACCGCCGCAACAACTACGACCTTATCGGCCCTGTCACTACGCAGGGTATCGGCGGTGAGCTGACAAAGTACGGAAACGTCGCCTCGATGCGCTCGACCGGCGTGGAGATATCCCTCACGACGACCAACATCCGCAAGGGAGACTTCACCTGGACGACCAACCTCATCTATTCCCACTCCAAGAACAGGGTGACCCAGCTTGAGAACCAGGTCCGCATGATAGACCTCATCTCCGGTACGGGCTTCACCCGCGTGGGCTACCCGGTGAGGAGCCTCTTCTCCATCCCGTTCATGGGGCTCAACGAGGAAGGTCTTCCCACCTTCATCAACCAGGACGGCAACCTGACCGTGACCGACATCTACTTCCAGACCCGCGAGGAGGAGCTTCTCAAGAAGAACCTCGTCTATTCCGGAAGCGTCGATCCGACGGATGTCGGTTCGTTCGGCAACGTCTTCTCCTGGAAGGGCTTCAAGCTCAATGTCTACATCACCTATTCCTTCGGCAACGTGGTTCGCATGGACCCTGTCTTCAGGGCTTCCTACGACGACCTTTCCTCGATGCCGAAGGAGTTCAAGAACCGCTGGACGGTGCCCGGCGACGAAGCGAAGACGGACATTCCCGTCATCGCCTCCGCCTGGCAGAACCGCTACTACGCTACGACCGGCAATTACCTCAGCTATGCCTACAACGCCTACAACTACTCGACGGCACGTATAGCAAAGGGTGATTTCATCCGGCTCAAGGAGCTTTCCCTCTCCTACGACTTCCCCAAGAAGCTCATAGAGAAGATCAAGCTCAACGTCCTCGGCCTCAAGGTGCAGGCGACGAACCTCTGCCTGCTCTACGCCGACAGCAAACTCAACGGACAGGACCCGGAGTTCTTCAACACCGGCGGCGTGGCCGTGCCTCTTGCGAAGCAGTTCACCTTTACGCTCAAGATCGGATTTTAAAGGGAGGACAGCACTATGAAAACAAGAATTTCATTATATCTGACAGTTGCCGCAGTGGCGGCGCTCTCCCTTGTCTCCTGCAACAAGTTCCTCGACAAGATGCCGGACAACCGCACCGAAATCGACTCGCAGGAGAAGATACAGTCCCTTCTTACCTCGGCCTATTCGTCCAACACGTACCTCACCTTCTGTGAGTACATGTCCGACAACGTCGACAACCTCGGCGACGACAACCCCGGCACCGACCGTTTCATCGACCAGTGCTACAGCTGGGACAGGATAACCGAGAAGGCCAACGACTGCCCCGATTATTTCTGGAGCGACAGCTACTCCTGCATCGCCCACGCCAACCAGGCCCTCATCGCCATCCGGCAGCTCGCCGGCATCGAGGAGGGAGGCGAGCTGGACGAGGCGAAGATAGTTGCCGCCGGCCTCGAGGCCGAGACGGCGGAAGCCCTCCTCTGCAGGGCCTACAGCCACTTCATGCTGGTCAATGTCTTCTGCCAGAACTACAACACTCTGACAAGCGACATCGACCTCGGCGTTCCCTATATGGAACAGGCCGAGACCCAGCTCAACCCTCAGTATGAGAGGGGGACCGTGGCGGGTGTCTATGAAAATATTGAAAAGGACCTCCGCTGGGCCCTGAAGCACGTCGGTGACAAATACTACAAGGTCCCCAAGTACCACTTCAACGTCAGGGCGGCCTATGCTTTCGCGGCCCGTTTCTTCCTCTTCTGCGAGAAGTGGGAAGAGGCCGCCGAGTGCGCCACCAAGTGCCTAGGCTCCCAGCCGGCACAGGTGCTCCGCGACTGGTCTGCGATGTCCAAGCTCGAGAAGGACAGGGATGTGAGGAGCAACGACTTCATCGGGACTTCGTACCCGACGAACCTCATGCTTCTTACCGCCTACACCTCCTTCGGCTACTATTTCGGCGCCCCTGGCATCACCAAGTACAGCCACGACTCCTACCTCTCATTCACCGAGGTGGCCTACGCCCCCCAGATCTGGGGCAACACCGAAACCGGCTGGAGAAATGTCTATGAGTGGTACTATGTCGGACCCGAGTGGTACAGCGGCTCTACTTTCGACCAGATCGCCTACTGGAAGATCCCGTACCTGTTCGAGTACACCGACCGTGTCGCCATGATCGGTTACGCCCATGCGGTCTATCCGGCATTCACGATGGAAGAGACCCTCCTTACGAGGGCCGAGGCCTATGTGATGATGTCCGAGTACGACCTCGCTGCGGCTGATCTCACGACCTACATCCACTCTATCATCAGGCGGGACAAATTCTCCGGCAGCCTGACTCCGGAGTCGATCCAGGCCTTCTATTCGGCCCTGGATTACGCCACCTGGGACAAGCCCACCGTCAAGAAGCACCTCAACCCGGCGTTCGACATCGGAGCCGAGGGAGGCGTGCGCGAGTGCATGCTCCAGTGTGTCCTCGGCATGAAGAGGATCGACCACGTAGCCCAGGGTCTACGCTGGTTCGACGTCAAGCGCTACGGCATCGAGATATGGCGCCGTACCATGACCCCGAACACCACCGCCGGCCAGTACGACGCAGCCTTCAAGCCGCTCCGCTGCGACGACGTCCTTGCGGTGGACGACCTCAGAAGGGCCCTCCAGATTCCCGCGGACGCGGAATCTGCAGGACTTGAACCCAACCCGCGTTAAAGAAGGAGGAATGATATGAAAAGATATATTCTCATACTTGCCCTCGCCGCGGTCGCGCTGCTTTCCCTGTCCTCCTGCAAGAAGGACAAACTCAGCCGCGAATCCGTCATCAAGGATTCTTCCGTCGAAATGAACGATTTCGACTACTGGCTCGAGGAGAATTTCCTCAAGCCCTATAACATCGAGTTCATGTACCGTTTCTCCCTCAACGAGTCGGACAAGGGCTACTGGACGGTCCCGGCGGACATCGACGCCGCGATCATCTACGCCCACCTCGTCAAGTACCTCTGCGTAGATACCTACGACGAGGTCGCCGGCGTCGATTTCACGAGGGCCTATTTCCCCAAGATGTTCTTCCTCATAGGGGAGTGGGAGTACAGGAACAACGGTTCGTTCATCCTCGGTACCGCCGAGGGAGGGAAGAAGATCATGCTCTCCGGCGTCAACTACATCCCGTACATCTTCGAAGAGTACACGGGCAGCGAGCTTGAGGAGCAGATCAACTACTACTACATCAAGACCATCCACCACGAGTTCACCCACATCATCAACCAGACCAAGGCCTACTCGGAGACGTTCCAGAATGTGACGCCTTCGACCTATGTCGCCGACGCCTGCTTCGATACGGATGAATACTGGCTCGGCCGCGGCTACATCACGGCCTATGCCCAGAGCGAGCCGAGGGAGGATTTCGCGGAGCTTCTCTCCGAGTACATCACCCATTCGGACGCATGGTGGAGCGCCCAGCTCTCGACTGCGGACACCCAGACGACCGAGGTGCGCAAGAGCAATCCGGAGGCTCCCAACGGAGCCGACGTGATCCGCACCAAGATCGACATCGTCCGCGACTACATGAAGACCGAGTGGAATGTCGAAATCGACGAGCTCCGCGCCGCCGTCAACAGGCGGACCGCGGACGTTGTCGCCGGCAGGGTCGATCTCAGCGACGTTTCAATATAGGAGGGAAAGGATATGAAAAACAGAATTTTACTTGCGATACTTTTCGCCGCTGTCCTTTTCACCCCTTCCTGTCTCAAGGACCAGAAGGACCTCTTCGACGAGCCGTCTTCGGCCCGTATGCAGTCCTATCTTGAAAACGTCAGGGACGTCCTCACTTACGTCACGGACGAAGGCTGGGTGATGGATTACTATCCCGGTTCATCCTTCGCGGGAATATCCATCGTCCTCAAATTTACCGAGCAGGAGGTGACCGCCCTGAGCGAGAAGGATCCTTACACCGAGGAAACTTCGACCTTCAGGCTCACGACCGACGACGGCCCCGTGCTGTCGTTCGATACCTACAACAGCATCATCCACGAGTACGCCACTCCGTCTTCGACGCTGTACCAGGCCAAGGGCGGCGATTTCGAGTTCGACATCCTCAAGGTGTCTGAAGAGGAAATCGTCCTCCGTGGCAAGCGCTCGCGCAACTACTGCTTCCTCCATCCCCTTTTCGACGATGCTGAAGACTATCTTCTCGCCGTGAAGGAAATGGAAAACAGCATCAGTGTCGCCGCGGTCGCCACCACGATCGACGGCGTGGAGTACGAGGGATTCCTCGATTCAGCCACAAGGACGTTCTCCTACGGCGAAAAAGGCACTCCGGACGATAATCTCACCAACAAGCGCTACGTCGTCACCCCGACAGGCCTCCGTTTCGCCGGCGAATTCTCCATCGGCGAGGAGTCCTTCACCGAGTGGGTCTATGACGAGGACGCCGAGGAGTTCATCGACGAGATGTCCGGCACCGTGTTCGAGAAGCTCATCCCTCCGGGCTGGGTCTCCTACGACGACTATCTCGGCAACTGGACTCTCAACTACGACGGCGGCAGCTTCAACGTGAGCATCACCGTCAACGAGCAGGGCAACTCCTACTGGCTCGACGGCATCTCCAAGGGCGGGTTCAAGATTCTCCTCTCCTACAACGGAGGACGCGGCCGTCTCGGCTGGGTCCGCCAGAGAGTCGGCGCGTCCGGCACGAAGGAGATCGCCTGCTGCCCGTGGGACGCCGCTTCCGGCTATTACACATGGGCCGAGGGTGTCGGTATGTACGGCTACGTCGAGGACACCGAGGCCGAACACCTCGAGGTCAAGTGGGCCGACAACGGCGTCTGGAGACAGACCAGCGACTATCAGGTCGACAGCTGGCTCTGCATGATCCTTGACCCCAACAACTCCGACAACAGCACCGGAGCGACCGGTAGCTATCTGTTTGCCAACAACAGCTATCAGCTGGCCGGCCCTATCACCTTTGTCAAGAAGTAGCCATGAAGAAAGCATTCTATATCATAATTCCTTTCCTTGCGCTCCTTTCGGGGTGCAAGGAAGAGGATTACGGCAAGCTCTACGCTCCCAAAGAGGCCATAGAGATCCTCGAGGGCGCATCGCCTGTCTTCCCCGCGGAAGGCGGCGAGGCGGTCATCCTGGTCAATGCAGGGCCGAGGCTTCTGGCCTCTTCGAGCAAGCCCTGGCTTGAGGCCGAGGCATATAATGGAGAGGTGCTGCTTATTGCTGAGCCCAACCCCGACATCATGGCCCGCTATGCCGAAGTTATCCTTGTCGAAGGCGACAAGGAGACCTCGGTCTATGTGCAGCAGTTCGGCGCTTCGACGAAGTTCCGCGTCCAGGAGGCCTGGACGGTGTCCGTCAGCGCGTCCGGCGGCACGGTCACGGCCAAAGTGACCGAAGCCGACGACGCTGACGCCGGCCAGTATTTCGTCGTTGCGGTGCCCGAGGCTGACGTGAAAGCCGCCGGTGTAGGAGAGGACCTCTCGCTGTTCCTTTCGACCGGCAGTTTTGCCGAGAAGGCGAAGATCGGGAAGACCTACTACTCCGGGAGTCAGGACGTGACCCTCGAATCCCTGACCAAGGGCCTTTACTATGTCTTTGTCATAGGCATTTCGCCCGAGAGGGTGTGCAACTTTACTTACGCCGTGGTAAAATACAGTCACGGCGGATTGATCATTTAGTAAGATGAGGAAAATTTTTCTGGTGCTGCCTGTGCTGCTGGCGCTTTCATGCGCGAGGGAGATTGATGAGCAGTACCCTGCCGTTTCCGGTGGAGGAAAGATGCAGGAGAGCGGAGAAATGGAGGCTCCGGATGCGGAGCCTGCCGTTATCCCCGGCGTGGCCAAAATCTGTTTTTCGGATGATGTGGTCGCTGAAATAGAGGCTTATGAAGGGGAAGGAATTCCCGTGACCAAGTCCTCCCGCCTCGGAAGCATCCTCGACGGGATGGGAATTACCTCCATGGAGAGGCTTTTCCCTTATGCCGGAGAGTACGAAGCCCGTACGCGCAAGGCCGGTCTTCACAAGTGGTATATCGTCAGTTTTGACAATGATATCCCCGTGACGAAGGCGGGGGAGGATCTTTCTTCCGTCAGGGAAGTCGAGGACTTCGAGCCTGTCAGGAGGATAGTTCCCCTTTCGACCAACGACACCTACTGGAGCCAGCTCTGGGGCGTCAACGGAAACAACAGCTACGGCGTCAATTCCCTTCCTGTCTGGGAGAACTACACTGTCGGCAATCCCAATGTCATCGTCGCAGTCGTCGACGGCGGCATCCAGCTCAATCACCCGGATCTCGCCTGGAACTGCCTGGAGTCGGGCCACTACAACTACGTCACCAACTCCACCACCATAACCCCCGACAGTGACGGCCACGGCTGTCACGTCGCCGGGACCATAGCGGCGGTCGCCAACAACGGCAAGGGCTCGGCCGGCGTCGCCGGCGGAGATTATGCCGCGAACCGAAGGGGAGTGAGCCTTCTTTCGCTTGCAGTATTCTCCGGAGACAAT
Organism: uncultured Bacteroidia bacterium; assembly: GCA_902791945.1. Classification (GTDB taxonomy): domain Bacteria; phylum Bacteroidota; class Bacteroidia; order Bacteroidales; family UBA932; genus Cryptobacteroides. The sequence continues at coordinate 8,390 of CADAXR010000042.1, read as the reverse complement.
GCGGCCTACAGCTTCGAAAGGGCTATCAAGGCCGGGGCTGACAAAGGCGCGCTCATCTGCCAGAACAGCTGGGGCTATTCCCTCGACGCCAATGGAGACGGCCGCGTAACCTCCTCGGAGAGAGAGGCCTATATCTACGAGCACAATAATCCCGACAGGACTTTCACCCAGGCGGTTGATTATTTCATCGCCAACGCCGGGTGCGACGCTTCAGGCATCCAGAAGTTGGATTCACCGATGAAGGGCGGTATCGTCCTCTTTGCCGCAGGCAATGATGATCTGCAGTATGGCCCCCCGTCCAATTATGAGCCGATTGTCGCCGTCGGTGCAATCCAGAAAAGCGGCGCCAAGGCATCATTCTCCAACTACGGTGACTGGGTGGACATCTGCGCTCCCGGGACGGAGATTTGGAGTACAATCCACAACAGCAGGTACGCATCCTACGGTGGCACATCGATGGCTTGCCCGCACGTGAGCGGCGTCGCCGCCCTTCTCATCTCCCATTTCGGAGGTCCCGGGTTTACCTGCGAGACCCTCAAGGACGCTCTGCTCGGCGGAGCCCGCGAGATCGCCGCATCGTCCGGCGCCACGCCGATAGGCCCCCTTGTGGATGCCTACGGCTCGTTCCTTTATATGGTAGCCGGAGTGCCGGAGCCTGTCACTGACTTTTCAGCGAGCACGACCGGCAACTCCATCACCATAGGCCTCAAGACCAACGGTTCGTACGGATATATGGCCGCCGCATCCAAGTCCCGCTCCGCCCTGGAGTCCATGGACCCCAGGAATCCCGGCAGCAACATAATCACTTCCAGGATCGAGATCGAGGACAAGACTTCGGGGGAGGACACCACTTTCGTGCTCAGGAAACTGGACTTCTCGACCGATTACTATGTGACTGTCGTCAGCTACGGCACTTCCTACGCCGATCCTGCACCTATAAAGCAGGTCAGGACAGGCGTCAACCACGCTCCCGTAATCAACCTCAACCCCGGGATAGGGGCTTTCTCCCAGTGGATGAACATCTCCCTCCCTGTTGAGATCTATGATCCGGACTTCAACGATCTCGATGTCTCGCTTACGACCAACGGGCGTGCGACGCTCGAGCAGGACGAGGACGGCGTCTGGTACTTCCGGCTTAACTGCCCGGTGGCAAAGCCCGGCAGTTACACCGGAAAGATCACCGCAAGGGACGAGTACGGCCTCCAGACGGAGAAGAATTTTACTTATTCCGTCAAGGAGAACGAGATGCCGGTTCTGAACGTGGATTTCGAGAATTACTGGCTCCTCAGGAAGGGAGACGAACTCGAAGTCAATCTTTCGGAGCATTTCTACGATCCTGACGGAGAGCCTCTGAACTACACATTCGCCGTTATCGACAAGGATATCCTCAAGGCAAATCTCGTCGGGAATGTGCTCCGGATCACGGCGCAGGCCGAGGGCCTCGGACACATAAAGGTCCAGGCTACGGACGCAATCGGTGACAAGGCGGCCGGGGAGATCCCCGTGCTTGTACGCCCCGTCTCTGAAAAGGTGACCCTCATCCCGGGTACTACGGTAAACAAGGAACTGACTATCCTCGCTTCCGTAGAGCCCAAGGAGACTGAGATTTCCCTTATTTCCAGCTACGGAGTCCCGGTCTACCACGGAAAGGGACTCATGTCGGCCTTCGAGCCTGTCGTTATCGACACTTCCGACCTTGCCATCGGTATCTACTACCTGACGGTTTCTTACGGCGGCGGTTCCTATAAATACACCATAGTGAAGAGAAGATGAGAAGGCTTGCTGCAATGTTTCTCGCGCTGGTTTTCTGCGTGAGTGCCGCCGCCCAGGAGGCGGCGGAGAACGAGGCCCATCCGTTCCTTCGCTGGAGCCGTGACCCCGCTGTTTCCGGCATGGCCGGGACGGGGCTGGCCTCATTTTCGGTCGCACCCGCATTCGCGGTGTTCCACAATCCCGCCGCCATCACCATGATGGACGGCAAGGGCTCCGTGAAGGCGTCCTATTCCTACTTCGCCCCGTCTTTTACCAAGACGTCGAACATTGCAATAGGCGCCGCTTTCAGGCCGGTCAAGCGTTTCGGTTTCGCTGTAGGCTATGTCCATCAGTTCGGCTATGAGAAGATCGAGGATTTCGCTCCCTATGATTTCGCCCTGGGCGCTTCGCTCTCGGCGGGGATCGGGGATCATTTCTCGATAGGGGCCAACGTGAAGTATTCCAAGGCCTGTTTCCTCAAGGATCTTTCCGTGAAGGCCATCTCCGTCGATGTGCTTACCCAGATACGCTTCGGCGGCTTCGGCGCCGTCCTCGGCATACGTTCAGTCGGCAAGGTCCTCGACGACCTCGACAGCTCGGATATGCCTTCCTCGGTCGCCGCAGGCTTCTCCTATCGCTACGTGACGGGTATCCACGCCATCGAAGCGCTCGTCGACGGCGACTGGTTCTTCTCCAACAATTGGGGAGTCTCCGCCGGATTCTCCTACGGGATCAACGACATGGGCTTCGTCCGGATCGGCTACCGCTACGCTTCGAAGTATGCGGCGGTGCCTTCCCACCTTGCGGTCGGTCTCGGCGGCAAATACATGGGATTTTCGCTTGATTTCTCCTTCATCACCCTCAACAAGGTGATAGGAAATACCTTCCAGCTGGGTCTCGGCTACAGTTTCTGACGGGACTATTCCAGAATGACAAGAGCCATCGAAGGGTGGCTGAAAGTAAGGCTGACCGCGTCCGAGGAGGCGCGGTTTAGCGTTGCTTTCCAGAGGTTGTCGAAGACGACACTGTCCGTGGGCCATACAAGGCCTTCGGAGCGGATGTTGAGGGAACTGTCCGTTGTGATTATGGAAATGGGGCGGCCTTCCCCGACCTCAAGGGTGCAGCTGTCCGTCACGGCGATGGCCGTGCAGCGGTCGGAGACAATGTCGATTGTCGGCGTGCTGGCGAGACCGTCGATGCCGAAGGTCCGGGTGTATTCCATGAGGAGCGAGAGGTTGCCGATGGTGTGGACCTCCCGCTTCCCGGTCGCGCCGAGGATGTGGATGGCGTCAATACCCTTGAAATGGCTGAGGACGTAGCGGACGGCCTTTGTCTGGTCGTTGTCCTCCTGCTCGTCTTCTCTGTGGATAATGTCCTTGTACTCCTTTTTCAGGGACTCCGGAAGGGAATCCATATCGCCGACGACAGCATCCGGCAGCCGTTTCTTTCCGAAAATCCTTTCCGAATTGTGCAGGAAGGTCCTGAACGCACTGTCGCAGCAGACTATCCTGTCCGCCGTGCGGAGAAGATAAAGCGGGTATTCTTTGGTAGGGAAATCTCCGGCCCCTATGATGACGCAGCTTCCCATCAGGCGTCCTCCACCGGCTTTGCCTTGGCTATCTCGGCCTTGGATGTGCCTTCGTCAGCCTTGTAGGATTCCGGGTCACGGAAGCCGGCGAGGAAGGCCCTTGCATCCATCCTCTTCTTGCCGGAGAGCTGGACGTCTTCGAGGGAGACGGCTCCGTCGGCCGTTGCGATGGCAAGGTAGGACTTGCCGTCGGAAAGGACGGTTCCGGGCGCTGCCTTGGGAGCGTTTTCAAGCGCCGATGCCCTGAAGATACGCAACTGGGAAGGAGAGCCGTCCTTGACGAGCTCCGTCCAGGCGGCGGGGTAGGGGGAGAGGCCGCGGATGAGGTTCACAATCTGCCTTGTAGAGTCGTTCCAGTCGATGTGGAGAAGCTCCTTGGTGAGCTTCGGGGCCGGTTTCAGGAGCTCGGCGCCCTGGACGAAGCTCCTCTGGACCCTGGTCTCGACATTGCCCTGGATTAGGCCCTCGACGGTCTGGACGACAAGGTCCGCGCCCTTTTCCATGAGGGCGTCGTGGACGTCGCCGACGGTGTCTGTCGGGGCTATCATGTGTTCGCTGCGGAGGATGATGCCTCCGGTGTCGATGCGGGAGTCGATGAGGAAGGTCGTGACGCCGGTCACCCTCTCGCCGTTGATGACGGCCCAGTTGATAGGCGCGGCGCCCCTGTACTGCGGCAGCAGGGCGGCGTGGAGGTTGAACGTGCCTTTCTTCGGCATCTTCCAGACCACCTCCGGCAGCATCCTGAAGCCGACGACAACGAAGATGTCGCCCTTCAGCGCTGCGAGGGCCTTCAGGAACTCCGGATCCTTCAGCTTCTCCGGCTGGAGGACGGGGAGGCCTTTCTCCACGGCGAAGCGCTTCACGGCGCTTTCCGAGACCTTCAGGCCGCGGCCGCTCGGCTTGTCCGGCACCGTGACCACTCCGACGACCTTGTAGCGGTTCTCGAGAAGGGCCTTGAGCGGAGCCACTGCAAACTCGGGCGTACCCATATATACTATACGCGTCTTCCTGAAGAAGGAAAGGACCTTGCTCTTTGCCTTGCGCCAAAGCTCCGCGGTGCTTTCGTTGCCGAAAATGGGCTTTTCGCGTATGGCTCTCCACGTGAGGAATACTCCGATGGGGAACAGGACCATCGCGGAAATGAAGGCGCCGACGACCGCGCTGGTCGCGCCGTCGTTCGCGAGCTTGGCTCCCGTGATGTCAACCACCCAGTAAAGGACGAAGAACAGGGCCGAGACGACTGCCGAGGAGCCGATGCCGCCTTTCCCGATCAGGGCGCCGAGCGGGGCGCCGATGAGGAACAGGATAAGGCAGGCGAGCGCCTGGGCGAATTTTTTGAGTATCTCGAGGTTGGTCCTTCGGAGAATCCATGTGGACTCGTAGGTGTCCATGCTGAAGGTGCGGATGGAAGATTCCATCTGCCTGGCGGAGCCTTCGGCCGCCTCGTAGGCCTTCCATTCGCGGCCCATGTCTTTCCAGGTAAGGAACTCCTCGTGTTCGAAGGGAGTCTTTTCCTTCCAGGAAGTGTCGAGCTGGGAACGGTGCCGCAGGACGGAAAGCGCGTTGAAATCCGCGAGGTGCTTCCTGTGGAGGGAGTCCTCGTAGTGGCTTAGCGAATCCTGGCCGTGGCGTAGCTGGCGGAGGTTCATGGACTTGACCTGGTCGCCGAAACGGGCTTCGCCGGAGCCCTGGAAGGCGTAGTTCTCAAGGGGGATGATGAGCTCCTGCTTTGCAAAGGAGATCCTCTGGAGCCCGAGAGTCGTGTCGCGGAACTTCTTGACGTTGTCCTCCTGGTAGGAGGTCCCGGCGTACATCGTGAAGGTGAGGTAATCCTTGGCCTTGGACATCTTCATGATGCCGGAGTCGGCTACGGTCACGGCTATGTTGCCCTTGCGGGCGGAGTGGTCGTAGACCATGACGTCGTGGAGGGTGCCGGTCCTGTCGTTGCGTGCGCCGATGCGGAGGATGTATCCGTCGATGCCGTCGTAGAAGGTCCCGACGGGAATTTTGATCTCGGACTTCGTCCTGCCGATGTCGTCGCGGAGGGTGTAGATCTGGTTCGTCGCGTAGGGGACCAGGTTGTTGCAGACGAAGAAGGCTATGACGCTGATGATGGCGCAGGCTATGAAAATAGGGGTCATAACCCTCGCTATAGAGGTGCCTGAGGCCTTTATCGCCGTGAGCTCGAAATTCTCTCCCATCTGGCCGAGGGTCATCATCGAGGCCAGCAGGGTCGAAAGCGGCATCGCAAGGGGCAGGACGGTACAGGACGCCCAAAACATAAACTGGGCGATGACCCTGAACCCGAGCCCTTTGCCGACAAGTTCATCTATATAGACCCAGAGGAACTGCAGGAGGAGAATGAACGTCACCACCAGCAGCACCGCTGCGAACGGTCCTAAAAACGCTTTTAATATGAACTTGTCGAGTTTTTTCACTTCGTCGCTGTCTCGATGAGGGCTTCAAGGGCTGCGGGGAGGCCTTCGACGGAGCGGCCGCCGGCGGTCGCGAGACCGGGCTGTCCGCCGCCTCCGCCCTGGATGAACTTCGCGGCCTCACGGATGTCCTTGCCGGCGTTGCGGCCCGCGGCCACAAGGTCGCCGGAGTACATCAGGATGAGGTTCGGCTTGCCTTCCCACTCGAAGGCGCCGGCGAGAACGAGGTTCTCGGCGCCCTTCTGGAGGAGGAGGGCCATGCTGCGGGCGAGCTGCGGATCGACGCTGTGGTCGAAGCGGGCCACCCTGATTCCGCCGACGAGCTCGGCCTTGGCGCTGACGGCCTCGGCGAGCCTTGCGGCCTTTTCGGCCGCGGCTTCCTCGATGCTCTTGCGGAAGGCGGCGTTCTCCTCGATCAGCTTGTTGATGGCTCCGGGAAGGTCAGGAATGTTGTTGAACAGGCTGCGGGCGGTGCGGAGCATCTCCTGCATGCCATAGACCATCTTCTCCGCGGCCTCTCCGGTCACGGCCTCGATCCTTCTCACTCCGGCGGCGATGGCGCTCTCGGAGACTATCTTGAAGAAGCCGATACGGCCTGTCGAGGAGGCGTGGGTACCGCCGCAGAGCTCGGTCGAGGGACCGAAGTTGACGACGCGGACGGTGTCGCCGTATTTCTCGCCGAAAAGGGCGATGGCGCCCATCGCGAGGGCTTCCTCCATCGTTGCGTCGCGCTTCTCGCAGAGGTGGTGGTCGGCCCTGATGAGGGCGTTGACTTTCTGCTCGGCGAGGGCGATCTCCTCATCGGTGAGCTTCGCGAAATGGGAGAAGTCGAAACGGAAGTAGTCCGGGCCGACGAAGGAGCCCTTCTGCTCGACGTGGGTCCCGAGAATCTCCCGGAGGACCTCGTCGAGAAGGTGGGTCGCGGTGTGGTTCGCGGCGATCCTGTCGCGGCGCGCCGCATCGACCTTGAGGGAGAATGCGCCTTCGCAGGAGGAAGGGATCCTCTCTGCGAGGTGGATGGTCAGGTTGTTCTCCTTGACGGTGTTGAGGATGAGTATCTTCTCGCCGTCGGGGGAGACGATCTCGCCGGTGTCGCCCACCTGGCCGCCCATCTCGGCGTAGAAGGGGGTGCGGTCGAAGACGAGCTCGTAGAGGGTCTTGTTCTTGGAGATGACGGTCCTGTGCTTGAGGAGCCTGGCGTCGGGTACTTCGAGGAGGTCGTATCCGACGAAGGCGGATTCCTCGCCTTCGTGATAGACGGTCCAGTCGCCGAAGGAGTTGGAGGTCGCGTTGCGCGCCCTCTCCTTCTGCTTCTGAAGCTCGGCTTCGAAGCCTTCGTGGTCTACCGTGAAGCCTTTTTCAGTTGCTATGAGGTCGGTGAGGTCTATCGGGAAGCCGTAGGTGTCGTAGAGGATGAAGGCTTCGGCGCCCGGGATGACCTTGGCGGCGGAGTGCTTGGCCATGGCGTCCTCGAGGAGCTTGATGCCGCGGTCGAGGGTCTTGAGGAAAGCGTTCTCCTCCTCCCTTATGACGCTCTCGATGAGCTTCTGCTGGGCCTTGATTTCGGGATAGGCCTCGCCCATGTCCTCGACGAGCTGCGCTACGAGGAGGGTAAGGAAGGGCTCGCTGAAGCCGAGGAAGGTGTAGCCGTAGCGGACGGCGCGGCGAAGGATACGGCGGATTACGTAGCCGGCCTTGACGTTCGACGGCAGCTGGCCGTCGGCGATGGAGAAGGCGATGGCGCGGATGTGGTCCGCGATGACCCTCATCGCGACCTCGGTGTCGGCGCTTTCGTGATATTTGTGTCCGGAAAGCTGCTCTATCCTGCCGATGAGGCCGGTGAAGACGTCGGTGTCGTAGTTGGATTTCTTGCCCTGGAGCACTGCGCAGAGGCGCTCGAAGCCCATGCCGGTGTCTATGTTCTTTGCGGGGAGCGGCTCGAGGGAGCCGTCGGCCTTGCGGTTGAACTCCATGAAGACGAGGTTCCATATCTCGATGACGAGCGGGTCGTCGTGGTTGACGAGCGAGGCGCCGGGGACCTTCGCCTTGTCCTCTTCGCTGCGGAGATCTATGTGGATCTCGCTGCAGGGGCCGCAGGGGCCGGTGTCGCCCATCTCCCAGAAGTTGTCATGCTTGTTTCCCAGGAGTATCTTCTCCGCGGGGAAATGCTTCATCCAGGCCTTGCGGGCCTCCTCGTCGAGGGCGGTCCCGTCCTCGGCGGAGCCTTCGAAGACCGTCACGTAGAGGTCCTTCGGGTCTATCTTGTAGACTTCGGTCAGGAGCTCCCATGCGAAGTCTATCGCTTCGGTCTTGAAGTAGTCGCCGAAACTCCAGTTGCCGAGCATCTCGAACATCGTGTGGTGGTAGGAGTCGTGGCCTACCTGCTCGAGGTCGTTGTGCTTGCCGCTGACGCGGAGGCACTTCTGCGAGTCCGCGGCGCGGGGGCTCTTCGGAGCCGTGTTCCCGAGGAATATGTCCTTGAACTGGTTCATGCCCGCGTTCGTGAACATGAGCGTCGGGTCGTTCTTTATAACCATGGGGGCCGAAGGGACCACCGTGTGCCCCTTGGATGCGAAGTAATCGAGGAATTTCTGCCTGATCTGTTTTGCTGTCAT